>JBBQSH010000042.1:0-22445 GCA_038214015.1 Ignavibacteriales bacterium
AGTTGAAATTTATTTTCTTTAGAAGTTGTATCAGTCAAATCGGGATTTGTTTTCATATCAAAAACGTTTCCTAATGAAAAATTAATACTTTGCTGTTCCTGATTTGATGGTCTGCCAAATATTTCTCTTTCATATTTATTATACTCAACCGGGTTACCAGCAGAATCAATATAAGAATCATAATATCCCCACGTAGATGTTGAAAAATCTGGAGAGTAATTATAACTGATAGATGGAGTTACAGTGTGCCTGACTGCATTTATACCAAACGAATTTATATTAAACATTCCATAAAACTTTGTAGATGCCGCAACTCCTGTTGAAAAAGTTCTTACAGCACTTAATCCCAGCACATCATCAGTTTGTACGTAATATTTTCCTGAGGTATCAGTTGTTGTGTACTTGGTAACATATTTATTGTACCAGCTTTCGTTGTAACGGAAATTTGGAGATATACTGAAGTAACCAAACTTGGGTGAGAGCGAAGCATTCACGTTGTGTTGAATACCGCCTCTTGTTTTTAGGTTACCATCAACTTTATTTCTGTTATTTTGCAACTGCCCGGAATAATTGTAACCAAAACTTTCATACCAGTCTTGAGTACCTATGTTATCTCTAAAAGGATAACTTTGAGCAAGTGAAAAAGTTAGGTTTGGCAATACTTCAGAAATATCATTAGTCTCAAAATTTTGATTACGCGAATAACTTAATGACAAACTGTTCCCTGATTCTTCCCACTGCTTAAAATAAGTTGCATTAGAAACTGCATCATTTCTTAAAATTTCATTAAGGTTGTTTAAATCGCGCCTGATATTTGTGCCGGAAATAAATTCTAATTTTGCATCAAACCTGGAGGTAGGTGTTATTGATTGATTATGATTCCAGGCAATGCGCCATTCTGTGTTTTCAACTCTGTTTGCATCGGTTTCTTCACCTTGAATAAAGTTTCCGTAACTGCCTTCCAAATTACCAGAATAATTATATTTTTTAGAATATCTGAATCGTGTATCAAACTTATAACTTCCGCGGGTGTAATAGTCGCCCGTAAGATTTAAATCGACATAATCATTTATTGCCCAAAAATAACCGAAGCCGTTAAAGTAAGTTCCGTAAGTTGCATCGCTTCCAAATGTAGGCGGAATAATTCCTGAACGTCTTCCTGATTCAATCGGAAAGACAGCAAATGGTAATGGGATTGGCAAAGGTACGCCTCCAAAATTTATAAATATCCAATCAGCAACAAGTTGATCTTTATGAATAACCTTCATCTTATTTGCTGTAAAATGATAGTGTGGACAAGTTTCATTGTCGCATGTTGTAAAAATTCCATGCTCAATAAAATAAGTATCTTTATCCACCTTTTTAATTTTCGTCCCAGTGTATTTTGATCCTTCCTGTTCAGTTTTTGCAAGTGATATTAATCCCTGACCGGATTTAAAATTGTATTTCATAGTCTGTCCTGCATAAACTTCGGTACCCTCTTTTAAAACCGGAGTGCCATCAAACTTGCCGGGCAGTGTATCTGAAGGTACACCAACAGCATTTATATTATTAGATTCAAAATCAATAAAAATATTTGAACTTTTAATTTCTGTAGTTTTATAATTGATACTTCCCTCACCATAAATATTCATCTTTTTATCTTTAACTAGAAAGATTAAAGAATCTTTACCAGATGCAAAAACTGTTGTATCTACATCATAAGTTCGGCCTTTTAGTTTTGTATTAAAAAGTGAATCAACAGGATTAATAATTGGATTAGATGAAACGAAAAGTGAATCGATTGTTTTGTTGATTGGATCTTTTAAAATAGATAGTGAGTCTTTTTGCTGAGAGAAAGTAACTTCAGAGATAATTAATATGATTAAAATTAAGATGCAATAACTCACCCCCGAAATAAATTCAGGGCAAGCTCTAAATCCCTCTTTTAAAAAGAGAGGGACTTTTGAGATATAAATTTTATTCCCCTTCACTTTGCAAGAGAAGGGGTCGGGGGATGAGTTCAAAGCCTTATACAATATTTATGATTAATATATTTAAACTAAATGTCATCCTGAGCACAGTCGAAGGATGACTCATTTCCACAAAACAAAGACGACACTTCATCTCTCGTCTCCGCTCGAGATGACGCACACAGTATAACAAAAAATTTAATTATAACAACAAATTAAATTTGCTTAAACTAATTATTATAAAACACTAATGAGGATGCACCTTTTATTCCGGCTTCATTCTGCAGCTTAGCAGAAATTACTAAAACTCTTTGACGTAAAGGTAAAAGAACTCTTTCAGAAATTGTTTTACGAGCTGAATCGAGCAAAGGTTTGCCAAAGCCTGCAACTCCACCCCCGATAATAAAAGTACTTATATCCAGTAAATTACTTAATGATGCAAGTGCAACCCCAAGTTGTTTGCCCATTCTTTCAATTACAAATTTAGCATAATCATCTTTCTGTTCTGATGCTGCCTGAATAATTCTTGGAGAAACTTTTGATAAATCATTCTCAATTAATTTCCAGACCTTTGAGTCAGGATAATCTTTCAACTCAATCCTAATCTGCTCTTTAAGATATGAGTTACCTGCATAAGCTTCTATACAGCCTGTTGAACCGCAATTACATTTTGGGCCATTTACATCAATTGAAATATGGCCAATCTCTCCTGCCGCACCAAACTCACCACGAAATATTTTTTTATTATAAACAATCCCACCGCCTACGCCAGTACCTAAAGTTACCATTACAAATGAATCAAACTTTTTTCCTGCTCCAAAAATCAACTCACCAATTGCAGCAGCATTAGCATCGTTTTCAAGATGGACTTTATAATTAAATTTTTCTTTAACAATCGAACCAAGTTTTACATTTTTCCATCCGGGAAGATTAGGCGCATTTTCAACAATTCCTTTTTTAGTTGATACAACTCCGGGACAACCAATACCAATTCCTTGAATCTTTAATTTATTTTTTACTAAAATTGTCTCAATACCTTTGATGATGTTAGCAATAACATTTTTTGGTCCGCAGTCAGCTTCTGTTTTTATTGAAATACTTTTTACAAGTTTACCTTTATCGGATACAATTCCGATTTTAATATTTGTTCCGCCTAAATCAACACCGATAGCATATTTTTCTGTTTTAGCCATAAAGTATTCCTAAAGAAATTATTTAGAAAACCGAGTATCTACTAATTGAAGTTCACCAGGATAAGTGATGTTACCGAACGGGGAGCTAACTGTTGGCGTTGCGTATAAAGTTATCTTCGAAGACGAGCCCTGATTGCCACCAAGAGCTAAAGCAAGATTGAGAATGCTTTCATATCCTTTATCTTTGAAGAATTTTATTAAATCGAGATTTATTCTGAGTGGAATTGTAGTAACATCACCAGTGCCGGGAATAGCAACCGGCTGATCAATATCTCCTGAAACAGTTTCTTTATCATCTAGAAATAATCTCCACTTAAAATTTTGCAAAGTAGCATCAGATTTTTTATATCCGCCAGTTCCATCGTTTGGATTTTTTGCTTCAACGTTTAAAACAAAAGATGCTGGTAAAGTACCCTGTGCAAACGATGATGAGAGATTTAATAAATCCAATGGATTGAAATCTCCAAGTTTAGATTTATTAGAAATTGATACGCCATTGATTTGAAATCCATTTACATCCCCAACTTTAAACTGTAATCGTGAAAGATTTGTAAACGATTCATATACACTGCATTGAATACCTGAGATTACTAATGATAATAGGATCACTAATGAAAAAAATCTTTTCATTTTAAACCGCCTTTCGATTGTTCAATTTTTTGGATTATAATTTCCGCTACTTTTAATGCACGTAAACCATCTTCACCTGATACTATAGTTTTTTTATCACTCAAAACTGAATCTACAAAAAGCTGTAATTCATAGTTAAGTGCATTTATAGCTTTAGATTCCGGCTGTTCATAAATTAATCTTTTCTTTTTATCCCCAACTCCTATTTCGCCAAAAGAAATTGAGTTTGGTAAAGCGGGTTCCTCAACAGACTGTATACGGTAAACTTCTGAAACTCCTGTTATAAAATCCAATGAGATATAATGATCTTTTTGGAAGATACGCATCTTGCGCATTTTCTTTTGCGATATTCTGCTGGCTGTTACATTTGCCACTGCTCCATTTTCAAATAGGATTCTTGCATTTGCAATATCGATATGATCAGAGACAACAGCAACACCGCTTGCATCAACCTGTTTAACGTCGCTCTTAATAAAGCTCAAAATAATATCTATGTCATGAATCATTAAATCCAATACAACGGCAACATCTGTTCCGCGTGGATTAAATTGTGCAAGCCTGTCTGATTGAATAAACATTGGATCAGAAATAAAAGATTCAAGTGAAAGCAATCCCGGGTTAAATCTCTCTATATGCCCAACCTGAAATTTGAGATTCTTTTCCTTTGCAAGTTTAACTAATTCTTCGCCTTCTTCTATAGCTGCGGTGATAGGCTTTTCGACAAATACGTGAATATTTTTTTCAAAACATTCCTTTGCTACTTCATAGTGGGCTGTTGTTGTTGCAGCAATTGAAACTGCTTTTACGTTGGAAAGAAGCTCATCAATTGAGTTAAAAAATTTTACCCCAAATTCATCAGCAACTAACTTTGCCTGTTCCGGATTTGCATCAAACACACCAACAAAATCGCAGTTACTAATTTCTTTAAACATTTTTGAATGAAGTTTACCGAGGTGTCCAACACCAATAACACCAATTGAAAGTTTATCCATAATTTTTATCTCGTTTGAATTTTTGAATAACCAATTATACGATCGTAGCCGCCGTACTCCTGATCACGATACCAAAGAAAAATATTATAATCATTAGTGGTTTGCCAATCGTTTCCTTCAAGCACAAACCAATCCTGATTAGTTACATCAGAATAATCTCCATTTACAACAACGTATTGGTAATCATAAACTCCCCTTTTTAGCTGAACTGTTAATTCAAAATGATCACCATCAAAATTCATTTTATAGTTTTGTGATACTTTCCAATCATTAAAAGCACCGACCAAATAAATATCACCATAAACTTCCTCTGGAGGTTTAATCTGAAAGGTTACATTCATATAAGTTGAGTACATATCTTTTGGAGCATTTGGAGTAAAACTTCCGTTATTATCGCGCTTGCTCATAAGTAAAAATCTGCTGTACTCCATTCCATCAAACTGAGCTTTTACATTTTTGGAGTTAAAAATATTAATATCTGTTAAGTTTGTCTGTCGATATTCATTTCCCGGAAAAACATCTTTAGCAATAAACCTTACTTTTGATCCACCATCCCATTCAAAAACTCTGTTCTGATCTGTAGATGTTCGAGTCACTTTTGTAGAATAATCCAGCAAATGATTTTGAACTATCTCAAGCTCATCAACAAAAAATGGGAAATAATCCTCTTTAGGGATTGCGTCCACAATAATCCAATTGCTATGACCAAGCTGAGGCGGAAAATAAGTTTTATCTTCTAATGTTTCTCTTTTAATATCAACTTTAAGAGGGACATCGGCTTTTACTACAAAAAATCTGCCTTCTGCAAATATCAAATCATAATTCTGCGAATCAACAATAAAAAATTTCCACTTACCTGAAAAAGGGAAAGCTACATAACCATCTTTATCAGGAAAAGTATTTGTGTAGTGATATTTTGCTTCTTCAACAGTTGTCGGCAATGAAAAATAATCAAGTCTGAATGCGATATTTTTTCCTTGATTGGATAGGAAAATATTATCGGTTGGATTCCAGTTTCGATCGCAAAAAGTAAATACGATATTAATATTTGGAACGTATTCCGCCTGAACATCAAAATCAATAATTAATACATCCCGTGGAGAAGATAAAACCGGAATTGAATTAGCATCTTTACTAGTAAAGGTTTTTAGACTCTTTATTATTACTTCCTGTGGAAATAGTATAGAAGTCTGTAATAAAATCAGTAAAACAAATAGTTTTTTCAAAGTTTTTCCCTTGTTTATAGAATGAAAACTATGTTACAAATATAAACCTTATAATTGATGTTAAACAGAGTGGTTTGTGGAAATAAAAATGCCCATCCCAGCCATAATAGAAAATTCGATTTGTGGAATTTAAGAATATTGGAATAAGGGGTTTGGGTATGAGGTATAAACAACAAACCCAGTTTCTCAAAGAAACCGGGTTTGTAAAAGAGGCTTAAATCTTTAAAGATTCTTTATCTCATTAACCAGTTTTGTCATCGCCTCTTTAGAATCACCAAAATACATAAGTGCATTTGGATAGAAGAACAATTCGTTATCTATTCCTGCATAGCCTGCATTCATAGATCGTTTATTTATGATAACTGTTTTTGCATAATCAACATTAAGTATAGGCATTCCAAAAATTGGACTGCTTTCATCATGACGGGCTGCAGGATTAACAACATCATTTGCCCCTATAACAATTACAACATCCGTATTATTAAAATCATCATTAATATCTTCCATTGCATAAAGTTTATCGTACGGAACTTGAGCTTCTGCAAGCAGCACGTTCATGTGTCCCGGCATTCTGCCCGCAACTGGATGAATTGCAAATCTTACCTTGATTCCTTTTTTCTCTAACACAGTCATAAGATCACGAACAGCATGCTGAGCTTGTCCTACTGCCATTCCGTAACCGGGCACAATAATTACACTGCTAACAGAATCAAGCAGCATAGCAAGTTCTTCAGAGTCGATTGATTTAACATCGCCCTTTGGAGAAGTTGTAGAAGATGTTGCGCTTGTTGAACCGGCATTTGCCCACCCGCCGAGTACAACATTCATAAGCGAACGATTCATACCTTTACACATTATCATTGTTAATATTATTCCAGATGCACCAACAAGAGCACCGGCAATAATCAACACATTATTTCCTAAAACAAATCCCGTCATAGATCCTGCTAAACCGGAATATGAGTTTAATAAAGATATTGCAACAGGCATATCAGCACCACCGATTGGAAGTACCAATAAAATACCAAGTATAAGTGATACCACTGAAATAATTAAAACTATATTTATCATTTCTGGAAACATTACTACATAAACACCTGCAGCAATAACCCCCAAAAATAATAATGCATTCATTGTATGTTGAAGCGGATACTTTACAACTTTTCCGGTTACTATTCCCTGTAATTTTCCAAAAGCAATCATCGATCCTGTGAATGTAACTCCGCCAATTAAGATACTTAGTATTATTGCAATCCCCTGATCTATGGGAAGATCGAATGGTAATCCTGCATTGACAGGATAATTTGGATTTTTCTTAAAGTATTCCGAAAGTGCAACAAGTATAGAGGCACCACCGCCAAATCCGTTTAACAGTCCAACCATTTGCGGCATTCCTGTCATTGGAGTTTTGTATGCCATAACAAGACCGGTTACAGAACCGATTAAAGCACCAATAATTATCCATTCAAAAGTCAGAACCTGTTGATCAAATAATGTAGCCGCGATTGCAAGAAACATTCCGATTGCAGCAAAAAGATTTCCTTTTCTCGCGGTCTTTGGTGATCCAAGGTACTTGATACCGAGTATAAAAAGAACTGAGGCGATTAAGTAAGTTATTTCTATTGTAATTTTCATTTTTCAACTCACTTCTTTTTAAACATTTTTAACATGCGATCGGTAACAAGAAATCCGCCAATCACATTTATCATAGCAAAAGCTACAGCAATTAAACCAAGAATTGTACTGATTGTAAATTGTTCCAACCCAGCACTTAATATTGCACCAACAATTGTAATACCTGAAATTGCATTTGAACCTGACATAAGTGGTGTATGCAATGTTGGTGGAACTTTTGTGATGAGTTCAAACCCCACAAAAATTGCAAGTGCAAAAACATACACGTGCATTAAAAAGAAATATTCTTCCATAGTTAACCTTTATTATTTTTCCTTAAAAATTCTGCTAATAATTCACTTTAGATATTTGTCATGCTGAATTTATTTCAGCATCTACAGTTCTCTTGCAAACAGATTCTGAAACGAGTTCAGAATGACAATCTATTTTTTCTTAAAAATTTTATTTGATAAGATCTTTAACTCTTTGATTTATAACTTCACTATTATGTGTGATTAAAGATCCTTTTACAATTTCATCTTCTAGTTTTAACGTAACTTTGCCTTCTTTACCAATATGGAGTATCAAGCTAAGAATATTCTTAGAATACATTTCGCTTGAGTGTGTGGGAACTAAAGAAGGAAGATTTGATTCGCCAATAATTATTACACCATACTTCTTAACTGTTTTACCCTTTTCACTTATCTCACAATTGCCTCCGAATTCAGTTGCCATATCCAACACAACACTACCAGGACGCATATTTTTTACCATTTCTTCAGATACAAGAATTGGAGCTTTCCTACCGGGAACAAGCGCAGTAGTTATAACAATATCTGCTTCGGTAACGTGCTTGAAAATAGTTTCTTTTTGTTTTTGTAGAAATTCCGGAGAAGCTTCTTTAGCATATCCGCCAGCATCCTGCATATCTTCTGCACCTTCTACTTCAATAAATCTGCCTCCAAGACTCTGAACTTCTTCTTTAACTGCAGTTCGTATATCGGAAACTTCAACCACTGCACCTAATCTTTTTGCCGTACCAAGAGCTTGCAATCCTGCTACGCCTGCACCCATTATTACAACTTTAGCGGGAGAAATTGTTCCGGCAGCAGTCATCATAAGCGGAAAGATTTTACCGAGTTCATTAGCCGCCAGTATAACAGATTTATAGCCTGCAATGTTTGCCTGTGAACTGAGTACATCCATTTTTTGCGCAAGAGTTGTTCTTGGAATCATATCCATAGAAATCAAATCGATTCCCTTCTCTGCACATTTTTTTGCGATGTCTGAATAATGAAGAACGTAAACGAAGGAAATTAAAATTGTTCCCTTCTTCATTAAATCAATTTCGTGTTTTCCAGCGGTTGGATGATCGATTGGTCGCTGAACTTTAAAAACTAAATCAGCATTTGCATATAGATCGGTAAGATTATCAATAATTTTTGCGCCTGCTTTTTGATATTGCTCATTAGTAAAACCAGCATTAAGTCCTGCATCCTTCTCAATCTGAACTTCGTACCCGGCTTTGATTAGTTTAGAAACAACATCCGGAACACAGGCAACACGATTTTCACCAGCCATTATTTCTTTTGGAACTGAAATTATCACAGAATTATCTCCTCTGTTGATAGATTAAAATTTTTGAGTACAAAATTAAGGATGATTAAAGGCTTATCCAATAAAATTAGTCTGAAATTATTGTAGCAGATATTTTTACCAGAGTTTCAATAACAACAAAACTTGCAAGACAGTTTATTGATTGACAATAGCAACTGTTTTATTTACTTTTGGAAAGCACTTAAAAGTATTAGACTTCATAATTCTTTTATTGGGAGTATTTATTAAAAAAGTATTACTTACATTACTTATCATTCCGACGATAATCTTCTCACAATCTCAATACCGGTTTTTTATTAACAATATCAATATACCGATAGATAACAAAGGCATATTAGCTGATGTCAACATTCCAACAGATGGAACTTTAGGTCGTTTTGATGGAATAGGCTTCTTGTTCTCGGGTGGATTTTTAATGTCCGGATTTATTGGCGACACACTCTGGGCAAATGGAGTGGCAACTGCTTCTTTAATTGAAAATTATATTCCTGGTAACGTCGGGGCAAATCAATATGATCCGCGTTATAAGGTCTATGCTGTTACAAAATATGATGGCCCGTTTAGTCCTAAATGGCAGGAATGGAGATTTGCAGTATATCTTGGAGCAAGATTTTATGATGGAAATGGTGATGGCATTTATAATCCAGTTGATCTTAACGGAAATAATGTTTGGGATCCCACGGAAGATAAACCAGATATAATTGGAGAGGCAGCAACGTGGTGTATATATAATGACGGGCAAACGTCAAGGATTAGATTCGCAGGTGTTGAACCAATAGGAATCGAAATTAGACAAAGCCTGTTCGCTTACTATTCATTTTCTTCAACTCAATTAAAGGATGTTATTTTTATTAGATATGAAATAGTAAATACAGGATTAAAGAATTAAATTTTTGATTCAGTTTACTTTACAGCCTGGGCTGATCCTGATTTAGGAATTGGTTTTGAAGATGATCTTGTTGGTTGTGATACTCTATTAAATTCAGGATTTATCTACAACAAACTCCCAACTGATCCCGGTTTTGGGACAGAAAATCCATCTTTCTTCATCTCACTTCTTCAAGGTCCACAGAGTTATATTCCGGGTGTAACTTTTTTAGACAACAATTCAAATAGCATTTGTGATGAGGGAATTGATAATCCATTAGACACCGCTTATTAATAGAAAAGGGAATGAATTAGGGATTGAGTCATTTCGTGGGGCTAAAAATTTAGATATGACTTCGTTTACGCATTACATTTCATCTGACCCCGTAAATGGGTTCCAGATAATGAATATGAAGCTCGTAATTATATGACAGGAAAATTCCCTAATGGTCAGATGTATGATCCTTGTGCATATACTCCTTTGGGAGGCGTTCTTGGTGGTGTAGATTGTAATTTGGTAAATCCATTGTATTGGTTTTCTGGCGATCCAATAAATATTATTGGCTGGCTAGATACACTTGGAACGGATCAACGAACAGTAATAAATTCAGGTCCCTTCAATTTGGAAATTGGCAAACCAATAACAATTATATATGCATACATAATTGGTAGAGGAACAGACAGATTAAATTCAATTACTAAAGCGAGAGAAATAGCTGCATTCACTCATCAATTTTATCAATCCAACTTTGATGATAATTTAGTTTCTGTTGAAGAAGAAAAAACTAATATCCCAACAGAATTTATTCTTTACCAAAACTACCCAAACCCGTTTAATCCAAGTACTACAATTAAGTTTAGCATCCCAAATGTCACCCTGAGTCTGTCATCCCGAGCGGAGTCGAGGGACGAAGGGGCCCGAGTACAGCTTAAAGTTTATGATATTCTTGGAAATGAAGTTACAACACTTGTTGATGAATATAGAAATGCTGGTAATTATGAAATAGATTTTAATGCTTCAAAACTTTCAAGTGGAGTTTATTTTTATAGACTACAAGCTGGTGGGTTTGTTCAAACAAATAAAATGATTTTAATGAAATAATTTTTGTAACTCTTATCACTTTTTAATTCAAGCCATCATAAAAACTGATGGCTTTTGTTTTTTATTTACTAAGTTTCCGCTGAAATTAATTAAAATTCTTTTATGGATAAACCTAACATACGTGCCTACTTAGCCTGGATTGCAATCTGCATTATTTGGGGTACAACTTATCTGTTCATTCGTATTGGAGTAGAAACAATTCCACCAATGTTATTCGCTGGTTTTCGATGGTTAATTGCCGGCATTATTCTTATCACAATTCTAAGATTAAGCGGAAAACATTTTCCTAAGAAAAAGGATTTAATACACATTGCAATAATTGGAATTGCTTTGCTTGGTTTTGGTAACGGACTTGTTGTTGTTGGTGAACAATGGATTGAAAGCGGCTTGGCAGCGTTACTAATTACCACTGTTCCCTTTTGGATGGTTGGTGTTGAATCATTTCTTCCCAAAGGTCCAAAATTAAATTGGATGATTATAACAGGATTAATAGTCGGTATTCTTGGTGTTGGATTAATTTTTGGAGGAGATTTAAAATACATTTTTGAAACAAAATATTTAATCGGTGTTTTAAGTATTCTTGGCGCTGTTGTTTCGTGGTCCCTGGGGTCTGTTTATTCCAAATACAAAAAAGTTAGTGTTCATCCGCTTATGAGCGCCTCTGTACAAATGCTGATTGTTGGAACTCTTTTAATCATACTTGGTGCCGCCTTAGGTGAATTTACAGGATTACATTTCACTCAATCCGGAGTAATATCACTTGCTTACCTCATTGTTATGGGATCGATATTCGGATATGGCTCATACATTTATGCTATTGAACATCTTCCACTTTCTCTTGTTTCAACTTATGCTTATGTAAACCCAATTATTGCATTAGTACTTGGCTGGATATTTTTAAATGAGCAATTAAATATTTTTATTGTTCTTGCTTCTGTAGTGATAATATTTGGAGTTGTACTTGTTAAGATTGGAAGTAATAAAAGAACACTTTTAAAAAGATTTTAATAGAATTGTATTTTAAAGTGAATAATTATTTATTGTCATTCCCGTGAAAACGGAAATCCAGAATAAATAATTGGAAATGGATTCTCACTTTCGTGGGAATGACGAACTAGTTAGAAAAATGTAAGAGACTGATTTAATTGTTATAAAACTTGCTCGTGTGTTAAACAATGCAAAGTGCCAAGTCCCCAAACTAAATCCACTGCGTGAATTCCAATTACAAGCTTATCCGAAAATAATTCTGATAAAATCCCCAGAGCAATTCTATCGTTCGGATCATTAAATGTAGGTACAAGCACTGCATAATTTGAAATGTAAAAATTAGCATAACTTGCCGGTAATCTTTCACCTTTAAAGATTACGGGTGCGGGCATCGGTATTTCAACAATTTCTGGTAATGAGCCATCTTCAAGTTTTGCATCTTCAAGTATTTCTCTGTTCTCCATCAAAGGGAGATAATTAGGATCATTAGGATGAGTTTCCATTACAGTTACAATAGTATTTTTATTAACGAATCTGGTAATATCATCAACGTGTCCGTGTGTATCATCTCCGGCAATTCCTTTATTAAGCCAGATTACATTTGTTGCACCAAGATAATTTCTAAAAACTTCTTCGTAATCTTTTTTTGTAAATTCAGGATTTCGAACTTGAGTCTCAGCATCCATCAAACATTCTTCTGTAGTGATGATAGTCCCAAGACCATTATAATCAATGCTTCCGCCTTCAAGTACAACTTCTTTATTTTCATGTTCTGCTTTTATCAAATCAAGTTTAAGTTCTTTAGAAATCATTTTTGGAATTTTTGCATCAAGTTTGTAATTATTATACTTAGCCCAGGCATTAAACTTAAAGTTGATGAGAACAGTTTGATTCTTTTCATTTTTTACAAATTGCGGCCCGGCATCTCGCAGCCAATTTCTATCTGTCTCAAGTTTGAAGAATTCTATATTGCTCATTTCAACATCAACAGCTTTTAATACTCTTTCAGCACTTGTTTGATGTTCTTTTGATTGAACAATAATTCTAACATTTTCTCCTCGAGAGATGTAGCGGACAATTTCACCGTAAACCCATGGAATTGGTTGAAACTTTCCTGGCCAATCCTGTTTATTATTCGGCCAGCCAATCCATGTTGCTTCGTGGTATTCCCATTCTGCGGGAATTCTAAATTTTAAATTTTTCATTTCAAAAATCTTTTTGTTATATCCCCATACGCATCAATTCTTCTATCGCGCAAGAATGGCCAGTTTCGGCGTATGTATTCAATTCTGTCAAGATCAACTTCAGCAATTAGAATTTCTTCTTTATCTTGGGACGCTTCTGCAATTATAATTCCTTGAGGATCGCATATAAAACTATTACCCCAAAATTCTATTCCCGCTGAATTTTTATTTTCCTTTTCCAAACCAATTCTGTTTACCGAAGCAACATAAACTCCATTTGCAATAGCGTGAGAGCGCTGAATTGTCTGCCAGCTTTCAAACTGGGGTTTGCCGTGTTCTTTCTTTTCGTGTGGATGCCAGCCAATTGCTGTGGGATAAAATAAAATGCTGGCTCCTTGCAGAGCAGTTAATCTTGCACCTTCCGGATACCATTGATCCCAGCATATTAAAGTACCAATATTTCCAAACTCCGTATCAAATGATTTAAAACCTAAATCACCGGGAGTGAAATAATATTTTTCATAATAAGATGGATCATCCGGAATGTGCATCTTGCGGTAAACTCCGGCAATCTCTCCCTTTATATTTATTACAGCTAAAGAGTTATGATATAGTCCAGTCGTTCTCTTTTCAAAAAGTGGAACAACAACAACAACTTTAAGTTTCTTTGCAATCTTGGAAACTGCATCGGTGGAAGGTCCAGGAATTGTTTCAGCTAAATCATAATAATCTATATTTTCTGATTGGCAGAAATACTGCGAACGAAAAAGTTCAGGTAAGCAAATTACCTGCGCACCTTTTTTAGCTGCTTTCTCAATCCACACAATTGCTTTCTTAAGATTTTCATCTGGATTTTTTGAGAAGGCTAATTGTAATAAACCAACTTTAAATTTCTTTGGATGTTTTTTCATATTTGTTCTGATTTGTTTGTATGCAAATATAAATCGATATGTTTATAAATAAAAAAGGCACGATTGCTCGTGCCTGAATTTAAAAGTCCCTTCTCCTTTGGAGAAGGGATTTAGGGATGAGGCTTTTTACTTCATCAATATCATCTTTTTAGTTGAGGTAAAATTCTTTCCATCTTTACCAACTGCGTTCATCGTGTAGTAATAAATTCCACTCGAAAGTTTTGAGCCTTCAAATGTTACTTCGTGAACACCGCCGGATAAATCGCTGTTTAATAATTCTGATACTTTCTGTCCGATAGAATTAAATAATTCTATTCTAACATTAGCATCAACCGGCAACTGGAATTTTATAGTTGTAGAAGGATTAAACGGATTTGGATGATTCTGACTTAACTGAAATTGTTTCGGTAATCCAACATCAACAAGAACTACATTTAAATATTTGAATGTTCCATCAAAATCAGTTTGTTTAAGTCTATAATAATATTTGCCGGTTTCAATTTCTGTGTCTATATAATTATAATTGGTTATTTCAGTAATTGTACCTTTACCAGTTACAAAACCAATTTGTGTAAAGTTTTCTTCATCTCTGCTTCGCTCAACAATAAAGCCTGAGTTGTTTGTTTCTGTTGCCGTCTTCCAATTAAGTTGAACTCCAGCATCAGTTCTTTGTGCAGAGAATGAAAGCAATTCAACTGGAATAGATTCTTCGATAGTAAAATTAACATTGGAAAGATCGAAGAAAATATTTCCTACAGCTTGTACTTTTATTCTTGCTGTTGTTGAAGGGGTATTTGGGATTGTAACAGATTCACTACCATCATTTGGAGTATTTGCTAATAACACATTTGGAAAAGTTTGTCCGCCATCTGTTGAAAGAAGAATACTTACATTTGCACAATTAACAGGAGCAATATTGGTATTCGTAACATTCCAAGTAATTGTTTGCGTTGAACCACCAGGTAAAGTAATATTTGTATTTGGTGAAGTAACTGCAAATGGTCCTGAGTTTCCGTCAACATTAAACAGCAATGCAGCATAGTTAACACCACCACCGCCAGTTTTATTATCCCTTGCAGTTAATCTGAATGTTAAAACTCTTGAATATGCTGGAAGAATTTCACCAATAACAGTTGAATTGTTTAATAAATTTACAAGTCTAGGAAAATATCTTGTAGATGAAGAAGTTGGGTTCCAGCTTCTGAAGATTGGGGCATTACCTGAAGGAGTTCCGGGTGCTCCTGCAGGACCAAGATCAAATTCTTCCCAGCAATATGTTAAAGCATCACCATTTGCGTCCGTAGCAGAACCTGTGAGTAAAAATGGTGTGCTTTTAGGTATATAAAATCCACCTGTTGGTACTGTAACCATCGGGGCTGAATTCCCAGTAGCTGTAATAACTGCACAACCGTTTCCGCTTCCAAAATTTGTGTAAGAAACTATCTCATCGAAATTAATTGAATGAAAATATGGATCGCTGAAGTTTTGAAGATTTTGTGGTGAACAAATTCCTGCATAAGCCATAATGGTGGATCCACTTCCAGGCTCATAAGCAGTTGCGGCATTTCTATTTCCTCCACTGCAAGCACCAGCACTTCCATTAAAAGAATGATTGCCTGCGAATTGATGTCCCATTTCGTGGGCTACATAATCAATATCAAATGGATCACCGATTGGAGCTCCTGATCCAGTAACACCTCGGGCTTTCAATCCGGCAACACAAATAACTCCAAGATAAGCAACACCCCCGCCGCCTGTACTAAATACATGTCCAAAATCATAATTTGCAGAACCGATTCTCGCATCGACAGTAGTCTGGTTTTGTGCAAGCATTGCGCCGCCATCATTATTGGTATAAGGATCGGTGGTCGCATTTGTAAATATTAAAGTATCATTATTTGCAACAAGCACCATTCTAACTGCAACTTCTTTTTCATAAACTCCATTAACACGGTTTACGCTTGTAACTACAGCAGCTAATGCTTGAGGAACTGTTCCGCCAAAAAATGCTGTATATTCACCTGTTGCAGCAACGGCTACTCGGTATGTTCTTAATTGCGGACCGGTTGGGGTGAGAATCATATTTTGTTTTAAATAATTTAATTCATTTAATCTACTTTCATCCGCAATTACCTCACACTCAAATGATTTGCTGGTGTTGAGAAAATCTCTTGTATAGTACGTGACGTAATTTTCAATATCGCCTAAGCTGTAAGGATCTATAAAAACATTTCCTTCAGGAGAGAGTATCATTGCATGAAAACCATGAACTGTAAAATCAAATCTTACAGAAGCATAAGGATCATCTATTCCTCTTCCCATATAAGTTTTAATTTCAGGATACTTTGCAGCAAGCTCCGGTGTCATAATTGGTGATTCTACAATAGAAAATCTCTGCTGTGAACCATCAGGCATGGGTAAATAAAGCACAACGAGTTTTGATCTTGTTTCATCAGAAAATTCTAGCGGAGCTTCCGATAGAAAATTTTTCATTCCATTAACATCAAGTTTAATGGTACGATATAACTGCGGCACAATATGTCTTTCCCCGACATTTACTATTTGCGCTTCATCAATATTATTCCATAAACTTTCTGAACTTGTTTGAGCAAATCCAATCTGCAATCCAATTAATAGAGAAAATAAAAGAATCCTGAAGAAATTGTTCATTTCTTACCTCGTGCTTGATTAAATGATTAGTTATTTAGGAATTATCTTTAGAAAAAATATTTAATTACTTAAATAATGACAACAATTATTCTTATTCAATTGTAACCGTAGGTTGATATTAAAAGTCCATTTTGTCCGTACATTTTGCTTCGCTGAACTCTTCCATCCATAAAATACTCTTCTTTCATCATAGAGCCATCGTTATAATACGTTTTTACCCAGCCGATTAATTTTCCATTAATGTAGTTTTCAATTTTTTCCAATGCACCGTTTCTGTAATAAGTATTCCTCTTCCCGTTTTTCAATCCGTTGCTGATTATCTGTTCAGATTCAAGCAGCCCGTTATCAAAATATAATTTATAGCTCCCTTCGATGCGATTAAAAAGATAGTTGCCTATGCTCTCAAGATTTCCGTTAGGATGATAAGTAAGGCAGATACCATTTTTTAGATTGTCTTCATAAATTGTTTCTGCTTTAAGAATACCATTTTCATAATATGATTTTTCATTACCCCTTTTTACACCATCCACATAATCAGACGAAACTTTTAATACCCCATTTTCATAGTATTCAAATGATCTTCCCACAACATTATTTTTTTTAAAATTCCATTCCTCCTTAAGAAAACCGCTTTCATAAAATGCTTTCATCGGACCATCTTTTAATCCATCAATCATATAAGTCTCATCATACAATCTACCCGATGGATAGTAACCCTTTACTAATTCTTCTTTAGATTCAACTTTACCTGCATAATCCAACTTAACACGATTGATAAGTTCATCATTTATATAAGTATCTCGCACGCGAAGGGTTTTCATCTTATCATAAATTAAAACATCGCCCTGCAATTTATTATCAATAAAAAACGCTTCAAGTGCTAAGGATTTATCATCGTGAAAAACTCTTGATGTTCCGTGCTGTCTTCCATCAACAAACTTTCTCTCAACTTCAACATTTCCATTAGTATAAAATGTTTTAGAAATGCCTTGGAGCATACCATCAAAATAATTCCACTCACCCTGTTTCTCTCCTGTTTTATAATAAGTGATAGTTGCACCTTGCAAAACTCCATTACTGTATTGCTGTTCGGACCAAAGTTCACCGGTTTCGTAGTACCATCTGGATATACCCTCTTTTTTTCCATAGATATAATTCCATTCAATACTAACTTTTCCGTCGGGAAAATACCATGTAGAAATTCCTTCTTCTCGCCCGTTAACATAATTCCAATCTTTCCATAGACTTCCGTTTGGATAAAATTCTTTATAGTGCCCATCAAGCTGATCATATAAATAATCCCCTTCAGTTTTGAGTGTACCATCAGGATAATAAGTTTTATTAACTTTTCTGAAAGGATTTTCTTGTGAGAATGAAATGGAAGAGAAAGACAAAACCAATAATAATGTTACATGAAATACAATTTTATTTATTATGAAAATAGATTGCTTCACTTGTGGACTCTTTGGCAATGACTTAGTATAGTAATTTGAACTAATTGATTTAGATCTCATTTATTCCTGGTAAAATTTTGAGGCAAAGATAATTCTTTTTATTAAAAACAAAAGATCAAAAATTCAGTTTATGTTTGGATTACATAGTTCTTCCGATAACACTTGCAATCATTCGTATCTGCTGCATCATTTCTTCAAATTGATATGGAAGTAAGGCTTGTGGTCCATCAGACAAAGCTTTTTCAGGATCGTGATGCACTTCAACCATCAATCCATCAGCCCCAGCAGCAACTGCAGCGCGAGCCATAGGAATTACTTTATCTCTTAATCCGGTCGCATGAGATGGATCAGCAAAGACTGGTAAATGACTTCGTTTGTGTACAACAGGAATTGCAGAAATATCAAAAGTATTTCTTGTGTACGTTTCAAATGTTCTAATTCCTCTTTCACAAAGAAATACATTTGGATTTCCATTAGATAAAATATATTCTGCTGACATTAACCAATCTTCCACAGTTGCAGATAGTCCGCGCTTAAGCATTACGGGTTTTTTAGCTGAACCGAGTTCTTTAAGTAAAGAATAGTTTTGCATATTTCTTGCGCCAACCTGAAAAATATCTGTGTACTTGTATACCAAATCGATCATTGAATTTTCCAGCACTTCTGTAATCACTAACAATCCAAATTCATCCCCAGCTTTGCGCAATAA
This sequence comes from Ignavibacteriales bacterium, assembly GCA_038214015.1. Lineage (GTDB taxonomy): Bacteria > Bacteroidota > Ignavibacteria > Ignavibacteriales > Ignavibacteriaceae > IGN3. Next base: position 19,109 of record JBBQSH010000042.1, read on the forward strand.
TTTTAATCCTTCTTCCCCTAATCCTTGAAATGAATAAGGAGAACTGCGCGGTTTAAATGCTCCGCCGCGTAAAATTTTGACTCCACTTTTTTTAACAAGTTCTGCAATTATCATTATCTGTTCTTCACTTTCAACAGAACAAGGACCTGCAATTACAGTTACTTCGTTACCGCCAACTACAACATCTTTAATATTAATAATTGAATCATCTTTTTTAAAGCTTCTGCTTGCAAGTTTAAAAGGTTCGGTAATTCTATAAACCTCTTCAACACCATCAAGTATTTTAATTTTTCTTGTGTCAAAGTTTGGCTGCACACCAATAGCACCAAGAATCATTCTTTCTTCGCCTGTGGATTTATGAATTGCAAATCCAAAATCTTCAAGATGTTTAATAATATTTTCGAGCTGTTTGTCGTTTACGGTTTTTTCAAGAACAACTATCACTTCATCTCCGTATTTAATTCTGTATGAAAATTTTTCTCACCTGCTTTAATTTCAAAATCAAGATAATCATCTTTAGTTGGAATAGGACAGGTGAAAAGATCACTATATGCACAATATGGATTATATGCTCTGTTAAAATCTATTTCGTATATAAATTCAGGATCAGAGTTTAATTCAAAGTCTAAATATCTTCCAACAGGATAAGTTTCTTTTCCTGTTGTTTGATCCGTAAACCAAATACTGTAATAACTTTGTCCCTGCGGGCCAAAACTTTTATAGATGTTTAATTTGTGATCTTTATCTTTATAGTTTAGTAAAACATAACCTTCAACAATTGCTTTTCTTTCTTCACCACGAGTTCCAAAGATGGAAATGGTATCCTGAGTATTATTCTTGTATAGCTTAGTTTTAAATACAAATTCTGCAGTTGCATCATAATATTTTAACGGTTCAAACTTTGCTGTTGAATCAACTTTAAATGGTGAATAGGAATCGTACTGTAATTCCCAATCCTTATTCTCTCTTTCCTGCTGAAGCTGACTAATAAATTGTTCATCAAGTTTTATTACATTTTCATGATTACCACAGGAAAATTGCAATATTCCGATCAGCAGAAATAATAAATACTTTTTAACCATTTTCACTCATCTTCTTTTTTAGTTCGTTTAATTTATTTAATGCTTCTAATGGAGTAATGTTATCAAGCTCCATTTTATTAATCTCAGTTCGCAATGAATCATCTTTAAACTCAAATAAACTTATTTGGTTATCACTTTCGGATTTTAATTTTTTTAATCTTTCTTTTTTTATCTCATAAGGAGTAAGTTCTTTGCTTTCAAGATTATCCAAGACTTCTTTAGCACGATTTGTTACAAACAACGGTAAACCGGCCATTTGAGCAACTTGAATTCCATAACTATGATCCGCTCTACCTGGATTTACTTTGTGAAGGAATACAACTTTATCATCATATTCTCGAACTTCTACTTTATAGTTTTTTATTTTGGGAAAAAGTTCAGCCATTTCATTTAGTTCGTGATAGTGAGTTGCGAACAATGTCTTTGCAGAAATATCCGGATTCTCATGAAGATATTCAGTTATCGCCCACGCTATTGATATTCCATCAAACGTACTTGTTCCTCTTCCTATCTCATCCAACAAAATTAAGCTTTTAGAAGTTGCATTGTTCAAAATATTTGCTGCTTCCTGCATCTCAACAAGAAAAGTACTTTCGCCTGCTGTTATGTTATCGCTAGCTCCAACACGAGTAAAAATTCTATCAACAATTCCAATGCTTGCTTCTTTAGCCGGGACAAATGAACCTATTTGCGCAAGCAAAACAATCAAGCCTACCTGCCTTAAATAAACAGATTTACCAGCCATATTTGGTCCGGTTAGCAAAATAATTTGTTGATCAGCATTATCAAGCAAAGAATCATTTGGAGTGTATTTGTTGCCTGGATCAAGAATTCTTTCCACAACAGGATGACGACCTTGAACAATATTTATTTTATCTGATTCATCCACAATCGGTTTTACATAACTATATTCTTCAGCACATTGAGCAAAACTATTTAAACAATCTAACATAGCAATTAATCTTGCATTCTTCTGGATTATCTCAGCTTCATTTGCAACGATTGAACGAATCTCATTAAACAATTGAGATTCAAGTTCGTTTATCTTCTCCTGTGCGTTTAAAATTTTATCTTCATATTCTTTTAGCTCTGGAGTTATATATCGCTCGCTGTTTACAAGTGTTTGCTTACGTATGTAGTTAGCCGGAATTTTATTTTTATGTGTATTGCTAACATCAATGTAATACCCAAACACGTTAGTAAAATTTACTTTAAGTGACGGAATTCCTGTTCTTTCTCTTTCAGTTTGCTGCAGCGTTGCAATCCATTCTTTACCGTGTAAAGAAATATCGCGCAGTTCATCAAGTTCAGGACTAAATCCATTTCTTATAATTCCACCTTCATTAATTGCTGCCGGCGGAGAATCAATTATTGCAGTGGATATTTTTTCAACAATATTTTCTAATGGATCAAGCTGTTTAGAAATATTTTTTAGAGTGATAACTTTTAATTGATCCAATAATTCTTTTGTAGCTGGAATTTTCCTCAAAGATGATTTAACAGCAACAACTTCTCGAGGAGTTGCGCGTGCAGTACAAATTCTTGAAATCAATCTTTCAAGATCACCAATTTCATTAAGATTTTCAGTTAATTCTTTTCTAACTTTTTTATTCTTTAATAACTCTTCAACGCTCTCGTGTCGTTTCTTTATCGGATCAAGATCACGCAAAGGAGCAGAAATCCATTTCTTTAAAAGTCTTCCGCCCATTGCGGTTTGAGTTTTATCCAAAATAGAAATTAATGATCCTTCTCTTCCGCCATCATTCATAGAAAAAGTAATTTCAAGATTCCTCTTTGTTGAGTGATCAAGAATCATGTAATCAGAAGGATTGTACAAAGAAATTCTGTTAAGATGTGAAAGATTAACTCTTTGGGTTTCGTTTAGATAGTTTAGAACAGCTCCGGCGGCTATTATCCCTGCTGTAAGGTTTTCAATTCCAAAACCTTTTAAAGTTACAGTTTTAAAATGATTTTTTAGAAGTTCGTTTGCAAAATCAAAATTAAAAATCCAATCCTCAAGTTTTGTAATTCGTAATTGCGGATTTATTCTTTCAATCAGTTTTCCTAAAAATTCTTTATCACGTTTCGGAATCAAAAACTCTGATGGATTTATTGATTCAATTTGTTCACCAAGTTGAGATAGTGGAATTTCAAAAACATAATACTCACCTGTAGAAATATCACAAAAGGATAATCCGCAAATCTGATCTAAAATTGAAATCGCAAGCAGATAATTATTTTTTTTATGATCAAGC
>JBBQSH010000043.1:0-22211 GCA_038214015.1 Ignavibacteriales bacterium
TTAATTGGCTCTACTTCTGGAACTTACTTTGCTGATCTTGGAGCGGAAAATGGAATTAAAACTTACTATGCTGTTGCTGCTTATGATTACAATGGTAACGAAAGTGAACTCAGTTATGATGTAATCTATTCAACACCAAGACCTGAAGGATACAACCAGGCGATATTTGATTATATAAGGTTCCCTAATAACTCTGGTTATACATTTACAACATATTCAACTGTTCCTTACGATGATCAGGAAACCGATTTTTTCTTTGAACTTTATCAAGGAACTGGGTATATAAGAGTTTATGACGATACAGATATACAGGATATGGGACCGACAAATGATATTTATGATATTCCTTATGCACCAAACAATGGCTGGAACCCTAATAAAGAAGAAATTGCACAAATTGGTCATACTTATGTAATCTGGACGTGGGATAATCACTTTGCAAAAATAAGAGTTAATAATATTACTGCAGACAGAATAGTTTTTGATTGGGCATTCCAATTAGTTGAAGGTGAGCCACAATTAAAACCAGTTGTAAAAGGCAGTGGCGAACGTAAGTTGGATAAATTACAATTGGCGAGATAATTAAGAATTTATTACTTTTGTCGTGGATTTGTATTTGAAATTTACAAATATGGGTTCACGACTAATCTTTTTAAAATATGAATAAATATATTTACATAATAATAATTTTGCTGCCGATTTCGGTTTTGTTTTCTCAAACTTCCAATCTTACCCGTAAATCCGAAACAAAGACAAACACCCAACAGGAAGAATTAATTTTTAGGGAAATTGAATCCGGTGTTAAAGACGGAAATGTAGAAAGAATATCAAAATATTTTGGTCAGCAGACTTATTTTAGTTTTTCAAATGGAACAAATGGGTATTACAGCAGTAATCAGGCTTTTTATGTTTTAGAAGATTTTTTCAAATTGTATCGGGTCACATCATTTAAGCTGGATCATATTAAAAGTGATAACAATCATTCTTATGCTACCGGTAAATATAATTATGATAATAAAGGACAAAGAAGTTCCGCAAAAGTTTATATTTCAATTAAGAAAATCGGCATTAATTGGATTATCACACAATTTACTATTAACTGATGTTTAAAAAGATAACTGAAAAGTTTAAAGGCGATAGAAAATATTTCTCTATCGTCTTTTTTATTTTAATTATAATTGCTGTTTCGGGTATAATTACTAACTCAGTTTTAAATAAAACACAGAAAAATTGGAATGAGATTTTAACAAAAGAGATTTCGGAAATTGAAGTCTCAATAAAATCCGATTTTAATGCTAAGCAGAATGATATTGAAGATAAATTAAATCTTGTTCGTCAGAGTCTTAGAAAATCACTCGCACCGGAAAATGAATCCTATAAAGAAATAGTTAAACTTATTAATGATGAAGTTTTTGATGATTACTCAATTGAAATTTTTGCACCAAACGGAAAGCTGATTGCCTGGAAACAGATTATTGCAATAGACCAGGATGAATTATTTCCTCTAAGTTTTCCATTAGGAGAAACTTATTTTCTCTCTAAAGAATTACTCAACTATTTATCTATAATAGATACAAGTCATCTTGAATCAGATATATTTTACGTCGCAATTTCAACCCCCATCCAAGAAAAATTTAAAATAAATAATCAGTATTCTAAAAATATCAGTTTCAAAAATGAAATTATTTCAAAATACCAGATTGATTTAATTGTAGAATACTCTCCTTACGCAGAAAAATCCAAAGACGGCAGAAAGTATTCTTTTGAATTATTAAACACTAAGAATAATAAAATCGGGATGGTATCTTTTACTAAACCGTTATTAAATAATTCTATAGCACAAACAAAGGACACGGCATCTAAAATTCAATCGCTGCTTGTTGTACTAGCTATAATATTTATTGGTTTGGGATTAAATAGTGACTTTCGAAAACTTGATTCGCTTTTATTTAGATTTTTTCTTCTTTTGATTTATTTATCAGTTCTTAGAGCGATTATTTTTGTTGTTGGATTTCCATCCAATTTTATAAACGGATCATTATCCGATCCATCCTACTTTTCATCAGCATTTGGCTGGGGAATTGTAAAATCGCCGATTGAATTTTTTACAACAATACTTTTTGTTGTTTTAGCAGCTGTCCAGATATTTAGATATACAAAAAAATATCTTCATTCTTCACAAAAGATTAAGCACAAATATTTTGGATACTTGATTGCACTGCCTTTACCAATTATTATTTTTCTAATCATTAGAGGATTAAGCGCCGCAATCAGAAGTATCATTTTTGACTCGACAATACGATACTTTAAAGAACCGAACATTTTACCGGATTTACCATCTTTAGCAATGAACTTTAATATGTTGTTGCTTTCCTTTGCTTCGGTTCTTGCAATAATTGGTTTGCTAAATCTGATCATAAAGTTTTTAGATTTTGACATTGAAAAAATTAATAAAGGAAAAATATTTTTAGTTCTGATAATTATAGCTTTAATTATTAGCATCTCTTTTTATTTCAGTAAAGATCTATTAATAACTCCAGCTATGTTTTTAATTTTTATTGCGCTTCTGTTTTTCCTTTTTTATCAAATCACATTTAAAAATAAAAACTCAGCTTACAATTACTTATTTATTTTGTTAATCGGATCAGTAATATCAATTACACTCTTAAATTATTTTAATACAAAACTGGAAAGAGAATCATTAAAGACAACCGCTTTTGAAATAAATAGAGCAGATTCAAATCTTCTATCATTTATGCTAGATGAAACTTTAACAGCAATAAAAGACAGAGATGATATTGCAAAAATATTTGGAGATCGCTATGCAAATTATGATGCTATTGCATTTAAAATTTGGGCTAGCAGTCCAATGCAGCGTGAATCACTTAATTCTGGAGTTAGATTTTATGATAAATCTAAAAATATTTTAGGAGAATATTTTGTTGGACTAAACCCGGATAAAAAAGTATTTAATTTTTTAAGCGGTGATGATGAAATAAATATTATAGAAATTGAAAATACCGAGAAAGGTTCCGAAAAATATTTTGCTGGTGTAATAAAAATTGAAGAAAGGGGAATAACAAAAGGCTATATTTCTGCATTCGTTAGCTTTGATATAAAATCCATCGGTGCCGCTAATTTCCCTGATTTTATTGAATCAAATCTATCAATCCTCAATCGTGTTATTGATGTAAAACAGCTAAAGATTTTTCAATTTAACGGATCAAAATTACAGCAGGTTTATGGAGATATTTATCCATCGCGTGATCAGATAAAACAAATATTACAAGCTGAGGTTGATACTCTGTATAATGATGCCTGGCTTAAAATTAGATTTGATTCCGAGACTTATGAAACATATTTACTGAAAATGTCTAATGGCGAAGATGAAATTACAACAACAGTTTCCGTTGAAGAGAAAGCATTTTCCTGGAACCTATTTAACTTCTTTAAAATATTTATCATTCATTCTTTGTTCATTGTTATTTCATTTTTGGTAATTCTGATAAGTCGTGTTGGAAAATATAATCTGAGTTTTAAATCTAAGTTGTTGTTTGCCTTTTTAGTAATATCAATTATTCCTGTTATTGTTTTGGCGCTTTACAACACAAAAATTGTAAGTGAAAGAGCGAAAGAAGGTATTTTTAATGAACTTAGTCAAAGAGCAAATTATGTTGAAAAACATATTGTAAGTCAGCTTGAAAAATATAAAAATCGTGATCTCAAAACAGCTTCCAATAATGTAACCCGCGAGTTAGGAATATCTTTTGCTCTTTATGAATCAACAGACCAGATATACAATTCAAAAGATATTTATAATCGAATTGAATTCTTTGATAAAAAATTAAATCCGCAGGCATATTATCATCTGAATTATTTACGTTACCAGGAATATTTAGCTTCCGAAAAACTTAGCAACTATCAGTTTGATTCTTATTATCGCAAAATTAATGTTGGCGGCAAGGATTATATTTTATCAGTTAATGATGCCTTCAACAAAATTAAAACATCATTTTCAACTACAGAAATAAACGTGGTAATATTTGGGATTTATTCTTTTGCCGTAATCATCATAATCATAATTAGCACGCTGTTCGCAAATCAGATTTCACAACCGATTCAAAGATTAACTGAGGCAACGGATGCTGTCAGTAAGGGCGATTTAAATGTTAAAATAGATCATAAAGAAAGAGGAGAACTAAAAGATCTATTAGATGGTTTCAATCAAATGACATCGGAGTTGAAAAAGAATCAGATTGAACTTGCAGAGATGGAGAGAGAAGCCGCCTGGAAGGAAATGGCAAAGCAGGTTGCTCACGAAATTAAAAATCCGCTTACTCCAATGAAATTAGCATTGCAGCAGCTTATAATTTCTTATAAAGATAAAAGTAAAGACTTTGATAAATTGTTTGAAAAAGTTTCGCACACAGTTTTAAATCAGATAGATAATCTAAATCAAATTGCCTCGGAGTTTTCAAGTTTTGCAAAAATGCCAAGTCTAAAAATTGAAACATTAGACATGCTCTCCATATTGAATGATACTGTCAATATGTTCATTCACGAAAAAACATCAATTAAAGTAAATACTGTTTTGAATGAAGCAATAATTCATGCTGATCTCAGCCAATTGAGAAGAATGTTTATAAATCTAATACGCAATTCAATGCAGGCGGATGCATCTTTTATCACAATTGATGTGAATGTTTCAGAATCAAATTATATTATTCTTTTTAGTGACAACGGAAAAGGTATTAGTGATTCTGAAAAGGATAAAATATTTGATGAGCATTTCACAACTAAAAAACAGGGCATGGGTTTAGGATTAAGTCTTGCTAAAAGATTTATGACAAGTATTAGCGGTGAAATAAATCTAAAATCAAGCTCACCTGAAGGAACTGCATTTGAGATTATTTTTAAGAGTAAACAAGAAATTTATTAATCAGATAAATGAGTAGATTAACACCCCATCAAGAACTTGCATTAAGTACAACCGGACATATGGCTTTAACAGCTAATGCGGGTTCGGGTAAAACATTTGTGCTGGCAAGAAAATATCTTGATGCTCTTATTAATGAGGATTTGGAAATATCAAGTGTTGCAGCCATTACCTTTACCGAAAAAGCCGCAAGCGAACTTTATCTAAAAATATCCATCCTAATTGATGAAAGAGTTAAAGAGAGCAACAGCTTTTCAGAGAAAAAGAAACTTGAAAAAATACGACGTCAATTAGTTTCTGCTAACATATCAACTATTCACTCATTCTGCATAAGTATTTTACGACAATATCCTGTTGAAGCAGAACTTGATGCACGCTTTATTCCAATTGATGAAAATTTATCTGAAGAACTAATTGAACTTTCTGTTGAGGAAATGATAAGAGCTTCTTTTGAGAATGAATTAGTTAATGAAGATCTAAAATATTTAATTAGAATATTTTCTTCTAAGATTAAACTGCAAAACCAAATTGTAAAACTGATTAAGAATCGAAAAAATGTTTTTGCTGTTAAAGAAAAGATTTATTTCCAAAATGAAAAAAGTATTGCAGAATTTTTCTTTGATGAATTTTCCAAAAGCTTTTTCATAATCTGGAATAAGCTAAAATCTGCATTTATTGAAAATTTCAGTTTAATCAATTCTTCAGTAAAAGATTCGGATCCCAAGAATGCATCAGCCATTATTATAGAATCTAAACTAGAAAAGTTAAAAACTGAATCTGAGCTAATTCAAATACTTAATCTCCTTGATGAAATAAAAACATTAGCATTTACCAAAGATATTACAATCCGCAAACGCGGTTATATGAAGAATGAATTAGCTAATTCACTTACAGATGAGATTGGTACTTCAGAAGATTTAATGAAAAGTCTTTATGGTTTTCAAATCCCTGAAAATCATCAAGAGATTGAAATTGAATTAGCCCGTTTCGGTAAAACGCTTTTAACCTTTTTTGATTTTGCTTTAAATATTTATGATGGCAAAAAAAAGAATGAAGGATTTATCGATTATGAAGATATTCTGCTTCATACCAAAGTGTTATTAGAAAATAATGATGTACAAAAAGCGATTTCTGATAAATACAAATTTATTATGGTTGATGAATTTCAGGACACTAATGAAATTCAATATCAAATATTTCTTCCGATTTTAAATTACTTGAAAGGTGGAAGATTATTTATTGTGGGTGATGAGAAACAAAGTATCTACAAATTCCGTGATGCTGAAATTGAGATATTTAATCTTACCCGAAGTGATATAAAAAATTCTGTTGGAGAAAATAATCTATTAGTGCTGCCGGATAGTTTTAGAATGACTCCAACTATTTGTGCGTTTTGCAATTATGTTTTTAAAGATTTATTTAACGAACCAGATGAAAGTTTAGGTGAAGTTCCTGCAACTGATTTAGTTTGTGCAAGAGTTGATGATAAAATTGGGCATGTTGAATTCCTGATTTCCAGAGAAGAAGATGAAAATATTAATGATTCAGAAGCAGAATTAATTGCAAAGAAAATTTTATTTTTAATTAAGAATAGTAACTATGCTTTTAAAGATGTTTCTATCCTTGTAAGAAAGAGAAAGTATTTTGCTGATCTAGAAAAAGTTTTTCTGAAATATGAAATACCTTTCACTATAGTTGGCGGAAGGGGCTTTTATCAAAGGCAAACGATTGCAGATGTTTTTAATTATTTGTCTTTTCTCGCTGATGAAAATAATAGTTCCGCATTAGTTGGATTATTGCGTTCGCCATTTTTTAATATTTCAGACTCTAAACTTTTTGAAATATCATTAGTCAAAGGAAGAAGTTTCTGGAGAAAACTTAATCTTGTAAAAGATGATGAGGAAATAACCAAGATATGTGATTTGCTGAATGAAAACATATCAATGAGCAGTTCGGTTAGTCTGCCGGATTTGATTTATAAAATCATTACAGACAGAAACTTTTTATCAATTCTTTCATCCCGTAATGACAGCGATCAGCAGATTGCGAATTTAAATAAACTGATAAGCATAGCCAGAAATTTTAATGCTGTGGGATTTCGAAATCTTTATGACTTTTTAACATTCATTAAAGATTCGATCACAAGTTTGGCGGATGAATCTCAAGCCTCAATTACATCAAATGCCAATGCGGTTCAAATGATGACTATTCATCAATCAAAAGGTTTGGAATTTCCGGTGGTGTTTTTGTATAAAACAGATGAAGCTGGATTATCAAACTCCATAAAATCCGGAGAAGTTAAAGTTGATAAAAAATATGGACTGCTAACTAAAGTGCCGGTTGATCAAAATTATTTTGAAGAATATCAAATTGCCCCAATTGCTGTAATGCATAACTATTATGAGGACAAAAAAAACAATGCTGAGCTTAAGCGTTTGTTGTACGTTGCAGTAACCCGCGCCAAAGATGAGCTTTATATTACTTCCACAATTAAAAAAGATGCTGCCTTTAAAAAAGATTCATTCATAAATCTTTTAGCAGAAGGGTTAAAAAATAATTTTTCAGGTAATGAGGTTGTATTTCAAAATCAACTTGAATTCTTAAAAATAGAAAATAACGGGTTTGCAAGTAAAAGTGAACAAATTCATCTTCAACTTCCAATTACTTCAACGATAGAGACAGAAGTGATGGAAAGAGAAAAAGAAGATCTCAATTTTGATAATGCAGAAATAAATACTGATTCATTACTTTCACAGGAGAAAGGAGAAATAATTTCTGCTTCCAAGGTTTCGATTTACAGCCAGTGCCCGCTAAAGTATCTTCTAACTTATGAATATGGTTTTGGAAAGTTTAATTCTGATTATTTGAATTTTAAGTTTGCTGATAAACAGAAAATTCAAAAATATATTTTGGGTTCTGATATTGAAAATGATTTTGAGAATGATGATGAAAGATTTGAATCATTCGAGAGTGGAATTAAAGATTATGATTCCGCTTTGTACGGCAGACTTTTCCATAAGGCGATGGAAAAATCATTTTATCCCAACCAGATTGAAGATTTTATAAATGATGAGTTTGGAGCAGACTTAAAGGATGGAAATATTTCAGAGAAATTACTCCAAAAGCTGCAGCATGATTTGATAAATTTTAGCAGGTCTAAAACCTTTTCTCTCATTTCCTCTGCGGAGAATTATAAAAATGAATTTGAGATTTATGCTGCTGATCATGATTATTTTCTGCACGGTATAATCGATAAGATCATATTTGATGGAAACAAAATATTGATTTATGATTATAAAACTGATGATATCGAAAAGAAGGAAATTAAAAAACATGCAGAATTTTATTTAATGCAATTGAAATTTTATTTATATATTGCAAGTAAGTTATTCAGTAAGTTTAACCTTTTTGAGGGTAGTTTGGTTTTTGTAAAACATCCCGATGATGTTTTTACCGTGAACTATGATAAAGAAAAAATTAAAGAATTAGAAAAAGAAATAACTAATATTATCAAATCAATTAGAATCAAGAATTCAGAGAAGAATTTTAAACACTGCAAAGTTTGTTCTTTCTCCGGATTAACAAATAAATGCATAATTAATTAAGGGGAGACTGAAAAGTTTAACTTATGAAAAAGCAAATAACACAAATAAGAGATATAAAAGAAATTGAGAAACAGTTAGTTTTAGCTCCATCTGGGGTGCTTTGCATACATCTTGCAAATGAAAAACTACTTCAGTTCGCTTGTAATTTTGTTTATCTCGATAAAAATATCTACACCTATCTTGACAGCATCGATGAAAATTATGAACACGTTAAATATGGTTCAGCAGGAAGTTTTTCCGTCTCATCAAGCGAAAAACTTTCGGGTAAATCAAAAGAGTTTACGTATCGGTTAGCTTTTATTACAATCAATGGTGAGATAAAAGAAGTTGATGATGCAAAGCTTGTTGAGCAAGTAAGAGAGCTCTATAGAATAAAGTATTCATCTTCAGTTAAAACTGAGGATTACACAATAAGCGAAAATTTAAAACCAATAATACTAGACACTCACGAGATAAAAGCTTTGGTTGAAGAAGGGATTTAGTTTCAACCAATAGCATTTTCTTCAAATTAAACCAAGGAGTTTAGCTTGTTAAATTACGTCTGGCTTACTCTTCTTTTTTTGGGAATAGTATCCGCAACATATCTTGACCTATCTGATTTCTCATCAAATAAGTACAACAATAACAAACCACTTAATGTTTCTATTACTTTTGATAAAGCTGATGCAGATAACTCTGAAAAAGAAATTGCACATATAAGAATTGAATCAAACACGTTCTCTTCTTTTTATCAAACAGAAATTTCTGATGATATAGAAACAGAAATAACATTTTCTCCAAAAGATAAAGATGGCAGGCGCCAATTTATTATCAACACTTCTGAAAGCTCACCTAAGATATGGAAAGAAATAGCACCATTAGCTGGTAAAGAAAACGATCTTGCCGGAAAGATTTTATTAAAGAAACAAACAGGTGAAAATATTTATTCTGCTCAACTCTATTTTGAAGAAATAACTTTTGTCTGGCTAAAAAAAGTAACTAATGATGCAATGAAAGTAGCCTCAACGGCGGTTGAACTTGCACTCGGTTTAATAGGCATTATGGCGCTGTGGCTGGGAGTTATGAAAGTTGCTGAAGATGCGGGATTGATAAAAATTATTGCTAATGCATTAAAACCTATTACTAAGCGATTGTTCCCAGAAGTACCGCACGATCATCCTGCGATTGGGTCTATGGTTATGAATATCTCTGCGAATATGCTTGGTCTTGGTAATGCAGCCACTCCGTTTGGATTAAAAGCGATGGAGGAATTAGATAAGCTAAATCCAAATAAAGGAACAGCCACTAACTCAATGGTAACTTTTCTTGCAATCAATACTGCGGGTATGACTTTGATTCCAGCAACCGCAATTGCAGTAAGAGCCGCTTCTGGTAGTGCTAATCCCACAGTTATTATTGGCACATCTATCTTTGGTGCGTTCTGTGCAGTTACTGTTGGATTAACCGCTGCAAAACTGTTTGAAAGATTTCCGATTCCTAAAGGACAATTTCCAGAATGGTTAAAACAAAACCGCAGATTTTTTTATTTCATCTTTTCATTTTTAGCACTTGTTGCTTTAGTAACATTATCAGGAGTCGGGCAATATGTTGGTTCATTCTTTGGAAATTCTTTTGCAGATGTTTTCAAATCAGTTATCCAAGTGATATCAATACTCGCAATTCCTCTTTTAATCTTTGTGTTTATTGGATACGGTGCGCTTAAAAAAGTTAAAGTCTATGAACAATTTGTAGAAGGCGCCAAGGAAGGATTTAATATTGCTGTAAGAATAATACCTTACCTTGTTGCGATGTTGGTGGCAATAGGAATTTTTAGAGCAGGCGGTGCGATGGATAATTGGCTGATTCCTCTTTTGCGGATTGTTACAGATCCAATTGGTTTTCCGGCAGAAGCTTTGCCGATGGCGCTTATGCGTCCACTTTCCGGCAGCGGTTCACTTGGCATTATGGCTGAAACAATGGCTGTTCACGGGCCTGATTCTTATATCGGAATTCTTGTTTCAACATTCTTCGGAAGTACGGAAACAACATTCTATGTTCTTGCAGTTTATTTTGGTGCAGTAAATATTAAAAACACTCGCCACGCTCTTCCGGCAGGATTGTTAGCAGATGTAGCAGGAATACTAGGTGCTTTGTTTATTGTTAAACTTTTGTTTGGGTGAGAATGGATTTTGATGACAAGGAATATCGATCGACATGGTCACAAATTGTGACCTCAAGTTTAACTTTAAAGTCGCAAATGCAACCGGTTAATATTTTATGACAAAGTCTAATTCAAATATTATGATTTACAATTCTTCTGAATTTCGAAAGAAGATTTATAATATTTGCGGTGAACAGGTTATGCTTGATAGTGATTTAGCCAATTTTTATGGTGTTGAAACTAAAGTTTTAAATCGAGCTGTAAAAAGAAATATTGGCAGGTTTCCCTAAGAATTTATGTTTCAATTAACTGCTTCAGAATTTGAAAACTTGATGCCGCAAATTGCGATATCAATTGCTGATTCTCTAAGGTCACAAAATGTGACCTTAAAAAAGGTAAAGGGAAACATCGTAAGTACCTTCCTTATGCCTTTACCGAACAAGGTGTAGCAATGCTTTGAGCAGTTCTTAAAAGTGAAACCGCTGTTAAAATGTTGTTTGGGTGAGAAAAATTTAGAAGTCTTAAATTTATAACTTAAGTATAAATAATAATTTACTTGATAAATCAAGAATAGTTAATGAGAAAAATATGGCAACCTCATTGGAAAAAATTATAGCATCGATTAAGAAATTAAAATCGCAAAATATTAATGAAGCTCAAACAAAAGACTGGCTAATTCGTCCTTTCTTTGAATTTCTAGGCTGGGATTTTTCTAATCCTGAAGATGTTGTACCAGAAGATGATGATAGTGCAGGTAAAAGAACAGATTATTGTTTTTACGCAAATGATGTCCCAAAATTATTAGTCGAGGCCAAAGCATTATCAAATTCGTTGTCAGACAATAAGATGATAATTGAAAAATTAAACTATTGTGCTAACAGAGGTATTTCATTGTTGATCTTAACTAACGGGGACACATATAAAATTTATTATTCTGAGCTTAAGGGAATTGGCAAAGAAAAATTGCTACAAGAATTTACTCTTTCTGATAAAGTAGACGAAGAAGTAATTGAAAAATTGAGCAAGAAATCTTTTGAGAAGGATTTGTTACTCAATTATTCCCGTAATATCTCACTATTCACTACAATCAAAAAAGCTACTGAAAATCTATTTCAATCTGCAGACAAAAAATTTATAAGGATTATCAATGAATCAGTGAAAGATATCTTAGGTCATAAATTCGGTGAAGATGACATAGAAATGGCGCTAAATCAATTTACATTGCATATAAATACAGATCTCCATGAAACTGTTTACACTTCTGACACAACAGAGGAAGGTAATGAAGAAGAGAAAAATTGGACCATAGAAAATCAATTTAGAGATGGTAAATGGAACGAAAGCTTTGAACATTACAAAAAATTAGGAAAAGAATTAATAAAGTCAGGGCTTAATTTCTTAGAGAATCCGACCAAAAGATATATTAGTCTTTTAGCTAATAAAAAAAGTTTTAGTCAAATTTGTGGATTAAAATCTGGTTTAAAAATTTGGGTCAATCTTGAAATTATTGAATTGTCAGAGGAAGAAAATCTCAAAGTTCGCGATGTATCAAAAATCGGTCATTGGGGAATGGGAAATGTTGAATGTTTTGTTGAGAATGGTTCAGAGATAGATTGGATAGTGAGTTTAATCAATAAATCTTATAAAAAACTTACAAATAATTGAGAACTAACTAATGAGATCTAATCTAAAAGTATTTACATTTGACACTTGTACATTGCTTTTCTGAATTAATTGTAAGTAAAATATAAATTCACTTTAGTTAAACATTATGAAAAACACCAATTACAAACACGACATTGCGTTTGCTTTTTTAGAAAAAGATGAACCTTTAGCTAATCAGATTAATGATTTGCTGAAAGATAAGTTTAAAACTTTTCTAAATTCAAAAAAGCAAGAGTATAAAGATGATCTCGAGCGTGAAATGCTATTACTGGATGTGTTCAAAAAACAATCGAGGTGTGTGGTTTTAATTTATGGAAATAAATGGGGAACTACTCCCTATACCGCAATAGAAGAAAAGGCAGTTCGGACTCGAATCTCTGAAGAAGGTAAAGATCATTTACTAGTTATCTCATTGGATAATCCACCTGTTGTTCCTAAATATTTATCCAAAGCACAAATTTGGACTGAGCTTGCACAAGCCGGCATAAATGGTACCGCAGCTTTTATTGAAGAACAAGTAAAAGCATTAGGTGGAGGATTAAGTGAAGAGTTACCCATAAATGTTGTATCAGAAATTAAAAAAGATCCCCGGTTTGAAGTTGAAAGCTCTAAATTTCTTGAATCGGTTAGCGGACTTGAAATAGCTGTTATTGAGTTAAAAAAATTATTTTCCGCACTGGAGATTGAAAAAAATAAAATTACAGAAAGTGATAAAAGTATTTCTCTTACATACAAAAGGGATGATAAAAATTGCAGCATTCATTATGGCGTATTTTCAATCAGGTTTTATTTGCAGACGGAAAAAAGTAATCTACTTATGGATTCACCACTTTACTTCGAAATGCAAAAACAGGACAGCACTTCTAATGGACTAAATATTTTAGCCGTTGAGGAATATCATTTTGAACTTAAAAAAGTTGGTGTTTACGGATGGATAAATGGTGCAGAGAGTGATTCATTTATTTCATCAAAACAATTGGCTGAAGATTCGATAAAACTTCTTTTAAGTCAGCAATAAAATTTAAGAGGCACAAAATGAAAACCAGATTATTTATTTTGTTCAGTCTTTGTTTTTTCATTATGGGGTGCTCACAGTCAACATCACCCGATAACCCTGATTGGGTAGAGGATTTAATAGTTCAACACAAAAATGAACCTCTCGGTAATCCACCACAATCAATTTGGCGTTATAACTACAAAGGTAAAATTGTTTATTATGTCCCTCCACAGTGCTGTGATCAGTTTAGCACACTCTACGACGAGAAAGGTAATGAACTCGGAGCTCCTGACGGAGGAATAACGGGAAATGGTGATGGTAGGTTTACAGATTTCTTTTCTGAACGCACAGATGAAAAACTAATTTGGCAGGATTTACGGCAGAGATAAATTAGTTTGATTGTAAATTGCCTAACCGCTGAAAAATAAGAAGCAATCGCATATAGATAACCAGAGTATAGAATAAAATTTATGAAAATATTCATCACACGAGAAATACCTTTACCAGGAATTGAGTTATTAATTAATAAAGGATTTGAAGTTTCCGTTTATAAAAAAGATAACCCAATCCCACGCAAAGAATTACTTAATCAAGTAAAAGATTGTGATGCTTTAATACCACTATTATCTGATAAGATTGATAAAGAAGTGATTGATAACATGAAGAGCTGCAAAATCATTGCAAACTATGCTGTAGGATTTAATAACATTGATATTGATTATGCAAAGAGTAAGGGGATTATTATAACAAATACTCCGGATGTGCTAACAGATTCCACCGCAGATATGGCAGTGGCGTTAGTGTTAGCCTGTGCAAGAAGACTTCCCGAATCTGAAAAATTAGTAAGAGACAAAAAGTTTTTTGGATGGAAACCCAAATTACTTTTGGGAATGGAATTAAGAAATAAGTATTTCGGAATTCTTGGAGCAGGAAGGATCGGTACCGAAGTTGCGAAAAGAGCAAACGCTTTTGGCTGTAAAATAATTTACTATTCAAATTCTAAAAACAATTTTCTTGAGAATGAATTAAACGCGAAAAAATTATCTCTTAACTCAATTATAAAAAAATCAGATATACTTTCACTGCATCTTCCTTTAAATACAAAAACATATCATTTGCTCAATAAGAAAAATCTAATCTTACTCAAAAGTTCTGCTATTCTAATTAATACTGCACGAGGTGAAATAGTTGATGAAAAAATATTTATCTCAATGTTAAAAGATAAAAAAATATTTGCTGCAGGATTGGATGTTTATGAGGGTGAACCAAACATTAAAAAAGAATTTTATAAACTTGATAATGTAATTTTACTTCCTCACATCGGCAGCGCAACAGTAGAAGCAAGAAATAATATGTCTTTACTTGCTGCCAGGAATATTATTGAAGTGCTTTCAGGTAGAAGTGCGATAACTGAAGTATAGAAAAAAATAAAACCACTTCTGCAAACTAATTAAAATATAAAAACCGTTGAAACGGTTTTAATTCAAATCTACTTTCAGTTAACCTCGGGATTAATCCCGAGGTTAGCTTATAAGAATATCGTAAAATAACCGTTTTAACGGTTTCGCAAAAAACTATTAACTATAATGATTGAAAGTCTTAACTTCCAGTGCTAATTTTGAAACAAAAAAAGAGAAAATTAAATGAGATTTGGAATACCAAAAGAAACTCTTTATGAAGAAAAAAGAGTTGCATTAGCTCCTGCGGGAGTAGATGCTTTAGTAAGAGCCGGTCACACAGTTTATATTCAAAATGGAGCAGGTGAAGGAAGCCATTTTAGTGATGAAGAATATCGCAAAACCGGTGCACAAATTGTCTATTCCGCTGAAGAGGCATTTGCAAGAGCGGAAGTTGTTGTAAAAGTTGCACCACTCTCTGAAGCCGAAGCAGAATTACTGCAAGAAAATCAAACTCTCTTCTCATTTCTCCATCTTGCCATAGGTAAAAGAAAAATTATTGATCAGCTACTTAAGAAAAAGATTACCGCAATCGGTTACGAATTGATTGAGGAAGAAGCCAGACTTCCTGTTTTACATTCAATGAGTGAAATTGCCGGACAGTTATCAATACAAGTTGCTGAAAGATATCTTGAAAGTTTTAGTGTAGGTGGCAGAGGGATCTTATTGGGAGGAATAACGGGTGTTGCTCCCGCTGCCGTTGTTATTCTCGGTGCCGGAGTTGTTGGTGTTACAGCCGCTCGTGCTGCGCTCGGCAGAGGTGCACAGGTTATTGTAATTGATAAGGATCTAAATCGATTAAGAAATATTGATCTTAACTTTAGAAAAAAAGTTACTACGGTAATGGCTAATCCATATACAATTTCTCGCGGTGTTAGGTTTGCTGATGTATTAATTGGTGCCATTCTAATCAAAGGAGAAAAAGCACCGCATCTTGTTTCTGAATCAATGGTAAAAGAAATGAAAAAAGGTTCTGTAATTGTTGATGTTTCGATTGATCAGGGTGGATGTATAGAGACAAGCCATATCACAACACAATCAGATCCTGTGTATACAATGCACGATATAATTCATTACTGCGTACCGAATATGCCGGCAATTGTATCGCGCACTGCAAGCTATGGATTGAATAATGCTTCACTCGGTTACATTCAGGATATTGCGGAGAATGGTTTATCAAATGCCTTGCTTGGTGATTTGGGTCTGTCAAAAGGTGTTTGCACTTATAACGGTTATTGTTGTAATGAATCTATTGCTCATACTTTTAATGTAGAATATAGAAGACTTCATATCTTTTCAAGTAACTAATAGACTAATAAAGAAAACGAATTGAATTTAAGAAATGAGAATTTGAAATGACATCAACAGAAGAAATAACAACTAAAAATCTGGTACCAACTAATTTGCTGCGTATCTACAATCAAAAATTAGTAAGCTCTGATGAAGCTGTTAAGTGCATTAAATCAGGGGATAATGTGATTGTGCAGCCCGGATGCGCAGTTCCATCAGAATTAGTTAGAGCGATGGTTAGAAGAAAAGACGAACTTGAGAATGTAACTATTTATCATATTTTGATAGTAGGTGATTTGCCATACTTACAACCAGGAATGGAGAAACACTTTAAGCATAAAGCTTTCTTTATTGGGGCAAATGCAAGAAAAGCAATTAACGAAGGACGTTCAGAATTTATTCCAATATTTTTATCTGAGGTTCCGCTTCTTTTTAAACTGGGCAGAATAAAAACTGATGTAGCACTTATAAATGTATCACCACCTGATGAACATGGTTTTTGCAGTTATGGTGTTGATGTTGGAACAATTAAAACTCCGGCTGAAAAATCAAAAATAATTATAGCACAAGTAAATAAACATATGCCAAGAGCACTCGGTGATTGCTTTATCCACATAAATAAAATTCATTATATAGTTGAGCATGATGAGGAATTAAAAGAGTTACCTCAAGTAGATCCCGATACAACGCCTGAAGTGTTAGCTGTATTTGATAAGATTGGAAGAAATGTAGCTGATCTGATTGAAGACGGTTCAACTTTACAAATGGGTATTGGTGCTATTCCAGATTCAGTAATGAAATATTTATTTGATAAAAAAGATTTGGGCATTCATACAGAAATGTTTTCTGATGGAATGATTGATCTGGTTGATGCGGGCGTAATAAACGGTGAAAAGAAAACTCTACATCCCGGAAAAATTATTGCGGGATTTGTACTCGGAACAAAAAGAGTTTATAATTTTATAGATAACAATCCGATTATTGAATTTCATCCGCAGGAATATGTTAATGATCCTTTTATAATTGCTAAGAACAATAAAATGGTGGCAATCAACTCAGCTTTAGAAGTTGATCTTACGGGTCAGGTTTGTGCTGATTCAATCGGAACAAAATTTTATTCCGGTATTGGCGGACAGGTAGATTTTATTCGAGGAGCATCAAAATCTGAGGGCGGTAAACCAATTATTGCTTTACCCACTACCACAAAAAATGACACAATTTCTCGAATCGTACCAACTTTAAAACCTGGTGCTGGTGTTGTTACTTCACGAGGTGATGTTGATTATATTGTTACAGAATATGGGGCAGTAAATCTTTGGGGAAAAACTATTCAGGAGAGAGCTAAAGCATTAATATCAATTGCACATCCAAAATTTAGGGTTGAATTAACCAAGTACGCAGAAGAAACATTTTATATTTAGGTAAAGATGGTTGCAGTAATAGGAGATGTACACGGTTGTTATTATACATTAAAAGAGTTAGTAGATAAAATAAGAAACAAATATCCTAACATTAAAATATTTTGTGTTGGTGATCTTGTTGATAGAGGAAATTACAGTTTTGAAGTGATTGAGTTTGTAATTGCTGAGGATATAAAATTTACAATCGGTAACCATGATTATATGTTTTATTCCAATATGCGTGAACCATTCAGTTTGATGGCTAAATCCTGGAACTACAACGGAGCCGAAACCACTTTAGCCTCTTACAAAGATAAGCTTAACCAGATGGATGAACATCTTGATGCAATTATTAACAGTCCGCTATTTTTTAATCTTGATGATTGTTTTATTTCCCATGCAGGAATATCAAAATCTTTAAAAGATAAATTACCAGAAAATTTTCTTTCTGATGATACAGCCTTAAAAGAAATTTTAAGCAATGATCTATTCAATCAGAATAGCATAATCTGGGCGCGAGGTGATTTGTTAAATATCGGTAAACTTCAGGTGGTTGGGCACACACATCGTAAAGAAGTTTTTTTTGATAAAATTTCTAACGCTCTTTATATCGATACAACATCTTTTGGAAACAACAAACTAAGCGCTGCAATTGTTGAGCAAAATAAATTGCTCGAAATAATTGATCAGAAAACCAATGCTGATGATGTTAATAGAAACTGGATCTATAATTTGTAAAACAGGAAATATTTGGGAATAGAGATTGAAAGAAAATATTTGGTTAAATCTGATGTATGGAAATCGTTAGGTGATAAAAAGTTCTATCAGCAAGGTTATTTATTGATTGATAAAAATCGAACGATTAGAATCAGAACAATTGAGGATAAAGGATTTATTACTATTAAAGGGTCTGCTAAAGGAATTAGCAGAAATGAGTTTGAATATGAAATTCCAGTTGAAGAAGCCAGAGTGATACTTGAAACCCTATGTGAAAAACCTTTCATCAAGAAATATCGTACAAAAATACAATTGAATAATCTTATCTGGGAAGTTGATGAGTTTATTGATGAGAATAATGGATTAGTTATTGCTGAAGTTGAACTGGAAAACGAAAATCAAAAAATTGATATACCAAACTGGATAGGTGAAGAAGTAACCGGTGATATGAAGTATTTTAATTCTATGTTGATCAAAAATCCTTTTACGAAGTGGTAGAACCGAATAGATACTAATCTCAGATATTATTTCATTCATTAAAAATGATATGATAAAATTCGATCCTCTATATATGAATACCTATCATATCAAGAAATTTCTGAAATGCAATAAATCAAAAAGTAATTTAATAAGAGGATAGTAGTTTTATGTTTTTAAAGAAAACCAAAAAACTAGAAACACAAATTGATCAGTACCTTGATTTAATCATCAAAGGTGGACTTATTTTTAAACTTGGAATTAAGAGCTATCTTGATAATCAAATGGAATCATTTGAAGGTCATTTGAAAGATTTACGCAAAGTTGAAGAGACAGCAGATGATTTGCGAAGAAATATTGAAATTAAACTTTATACACGTACGCTAATTCCAGAATCCCGCGGTGATGTACTTGGACTGATGGAAAGTTGTGATAAAGTACTAAATATTACTGCCGAAACATTACTTGAGTTTTCAGTTGAGATCCCAAATTTACTGCCTGAACTAAAAAATGATTTCCTCGAAATAGCAGAAAGTTCAATATCGTGTCTAGAAAATACAGTTAGCGGTATAAGGGCGTACTTTAGGAATGTTGATGCTGTTAGGGATTATGTTATAAAAGTACAGTTTTATAAAAAAGAAACGAATAAAATTGCTGAAAGAATTAAGAGAAAAATTTTTAAAACTGATAATGAACTTAGTTTCAAAATTCACACTCGATATTTTGCTTTTCATATCGAAAGAATTGCCGAAGAATCAGAAGATGTTTGTGACAAACTTTCAATTGCCACAATTAAAAGGTTCGAATAACATTGGATATCTCAGTTTGGTTTTTCATTAGCAGTGGTCTATTTCTTGGTTGGTCATTAGGTGCTAATAATGCAGTTTCACTTTTTGGCACTGCTGTTACATCCAGGATGATTAGATTTAGAAAAGCAGCTATTATTGCCGGGGTATTTGTTGTGCTTGGTTCATTTATAAGTGGTGCCGGAACAACAGCAACCTTAACAAATCTTGGTGGAATAAATGCAATTGCAGGCAGTTTTACAGTTGCGCTTGCAGTTGCAATTTCAATAACTGGTATGACGCGTGCCAGTTTACCCGTTTCGACATCTCAGGCTGTGGTTGGTGCGATTATAGGATGGAATATATTTACTGATTCTCCTACTGATATAAATTCTTTAACTAAAATTGTATCAAGCTGGGTTGCAAGTCCTATTATAGCGGGAATATTTGGATTCATCATTTTTAAAATTGTGAAAAACACAGTTTTAAAATGGAAAATCCATATGCTTGAAATAGATAGCTACACAAGAATTGGTTTGATAATTGTTGGAGCGATGGCATCCTATTCTATGGGTGCTAATAATATTGCTAATGTAATGGGAATGTTTACCCCTGCATCACCTTTTAATGAATTAATGATATTAGATTTTTATAACATAAGTGGTACTCAACAGTTGTTCCTATTAGGTGGACTGGCAATAGCTGTTGGTATTTTTACTTATGGAAATAGAGTAATGAAAACAGTTGGTACTGATCTTTATAAGATTTCACCAATTACCGGTTTTGTAATTGTACTTGCCGGAGCACTTGTTTTATGGCTTTTCACCTCGCAATCATTAGAAATATTTTTACTTGAAAATAATTTGCCATCAATTCCTTTAGTTCCACTTTCAGCAACTCAGTCTTTCATTGGTGCTGTAATTGGTGTTGGGCTTGCAAAAGACCCACAGTCCATAAACTTTAAAGTTTTCGGAAAAATTAGTTTAGGTTGGATTATTGCTCCGATTACTGCAGGAATTTTATCTTTCATAATGTTATTTTTTGTTCAAAATGTATTTGAACAAAAAGTAATACAACACGTACCTTATGAAATATCTGATTCGGTTATAAAGAAATTAAAACAGGATGGAATTGAAACGGAACAAATATCCGATTTGGTCAATAAACGATTTTTACAGAATAAAATTTTTAAATATGAATTGTTAAAAAGACATCCTTATAATACTGAACAATTGTACTCTATATTCCGCTATGCAATTATTGACAGTTTTAGAATTGATTCGATGCTCGTTGTACGATCATTGTCTGATAATCTATTTTCAGATCATCAAATTGAAGAAATTAAAAGGCTTCACGGAGAATCTTTTAGCCACAAAATTGATTTTGATAATACTGTTTTTTGTTATAGGAATCAGTGGGAATTGAATGGCGATTTACTCAGAGATAAAAATATTTCAGTTAAGAAAAATCTAATTCAAAATATTTTCCGAGTAACCTCACTTAATAAAGCCGAATAATTAATCTCTCTAAAAATTATATATTGCCAAAAATTAATAGTTTACCTCAAAGAATGTTAAATAGATATACTAAAAATAGATTTATCCTAATCATCACACTCTTGATTATTTCCTTAACTAGTTGTGATTCTGATACTACAACAATTCCGGAAATAAAATTATTGGAACCAATTGTCGAAATTGATTTATCGAGTATTTTATCTGAACCCTCTGGTATTGTTTACAACTCTCTAAATAATTCATTCTATGTGGTTTCGGATACGCTTGCTAAAATATTTGAGATAGATTTAAATGGAAATTTGTTAAGATCAATACAGGTAAATGCAAATGATCTTGAAGGAATAACACTAAGTATAAACCTGGATACTATTTATGTTGTGGAGGAATCTGATAATCTGGTTACATCATTTCTGTTGAATGGAACAAAAATCAATTCGTTTAGTGTGGATGTTTCCACAAATTCTATAAACGGACTTGAAGGAATTGCAATTGATGCAAATAACTATATCTATGTATTGAATGAAAAATTACCCCGATATTTAGTTAAACTTCAAAATGAGGTTGAGATTAGCAGGACCGAGATTACTGCTGCAGATGATTTATCGGATGTTTGTTATGATTCTGTTCTTGATTGTTTATGGATAATAAGTGATGAATCAGAAAAAATTATGAAGGTAACAAAATCTGGGTCAGTAATTTCCGAGTGGCAAATCCCATTTTCAAAAGGGGAAGGTATAACACTTGTAGATGATAAAATTTATGTTGTTCGTGATTCGGATGCCAAGATGTACATTTTTAATAAACCTAATAGTTAAATGATAAATATTTGTGTTGATGTGAAAATCTTTTTAATAATTAATATGAAATTTTAATTGGAAACATAATGAAAAAATATTTTTTAAAACTTTTTATAATAATAACCTTCATCCTTTTGGTTAGTGAATTCAAAGCTCAAACAAATTTTGTAATGAATGAAATATATTCCAAAGGTACATCAACTGATCCCGACTGGATAGAAATATTTAATTTATCCTCATCAGATTTGGATATTTCAGGATATAACATTTATGATGAAGGTGGATTAATTGGAACCAAACCAAAAAAAATCTTTCTTTCCGGTTCGATAATTCCAGCAAATGGATTTTTGGTTATCGTTACAGATGACACTTCAGCAAGTGGATTTGGTCTTTCTAGCAATGGTGAAACAGTTTGGATTGAGAATACT
>JBBQSH010000044.1:0-21979 GCA_038214015.1 Ignavibacteriales bacterium
ACAAACATTTCGGATACAGTTGCAGAAATAGTGCTGTCTTTTTTCTCTTCACGTTCAACAATCTCTTTTATTTTTTTTGATATTGCTGTTGTTCGTTGTGAAATATCCTCAGCTGTATTTGCGGCTTCTAAAACCTCTGCACTTACATCTTCATAAGAATCTGTTATTCGGCAGGTTAATCCTTTTGCGGGTAATTCTTTTCCACGGCTTTCTGCTAAAAATCCATTTTCAAGATAATTATTTTCAACAGTGCTGGCATCAGAAACAATTCCAAAGACACAATGATGATTTGTAATTATTAATCCCTCATTTGAAACGAATGAACCAGTGCATCCGCCAATTTTTACGAGAGCATCTACAAGACTAACACCGTTTGGATTGTAAACTTCATCAACACTTATCTTTAAACCTTTTTCATTTAAGTTGATATTTTTAATATCACTCAAAGGAAACATTCCCTCATCAGGTTTGGATGGAATGAATGCGAATGAGATTACAATAAGAAGTGAGAATCCTATTAAAAATGAATGTTGAAATTTTGAATTATTGAAAAATATTTTCATTAGTATACCTTATATTTTTTAACTGCCCAAATATAAAAAAAACAGGCTCGATTTCTCGAGCCTGAAATGAAGCCCATCCAAACCTTCCCCAAGGGAAGGCTTAGAAAAAAATAAATAAATATTATAACAAAGACTCTTTCAATCTTCTTGCAACTGCAACAAAGAAACCAAGCACCATTACAATTACGCCAATCCAAACAAGGCTTATGTATGGTTTAATGCTTGCTGTAACCGATAATACTTCTTCTTTTGGTTTTGCAATTGTTTGCTGCTGAGTTTCATTTAAAGATGAAATAGATACTTCTATCATTTCTGCAGTAAGATTTGTTAAAAGAATTTTTATTCCGGCATTTTCAGAAGTGTGTTCTGTAAATATAACTTCACCGCTTACACTCTTTCTAAATAATTCAAATTCTTCTGTTTTTCCATTTGCTTCAAGTTTTAATATCGCACCCATTTGAAAATCTTTACCGGCTTGCATATCTGTCATAGTTTCAGATGATATATCAAACTTATCAAATGTAATTTTTGAATTTTGAAATTCAGTTTCTTTCCCTTTTTGAAGCTGAACTATTTCTCCGACTTCTGCAGTATTTTGATTTGAACCTTCATCATAACCAAGCGGGGCTAAATAAACATCTTTTGAAAACAGATTTAGTATTGCCGGTTCCCGAATTAAACTGTTATTATAATCAGAGATATACATTACAGGTGCAACGTTGTAAACATTATCACCTTTTTTCATCGAAACGTTAAAAGCATACTTTGTATTATTTTCAATTGGGGTATAGCCTGTAAATGTCATTTCATAACCAAAAGCTTGCGCAGGTTTGTTTTTATAGAGATCAACATTTACATGATCGCTGAATCCTGCAGATCCAACAATGCCAAGTATAAAGATTGAAATTCCGATATGTGATACGTATCCACCCAGATTTTTTAAATTACCCTTTACAATTTTTACAGCAATCTGTGCATTCACAATCAAAGCAAATGATGATGACAAAGTGAGAAGCACCAACAAAAATTTATCCACACCACCAAAGACAACAATTATTAATGTTAGAACAACAGCTGTAACTGATGAGAAAATAGAATCTCTAAAAAATTCTTTGGTATCTGTCTTTTTCCATTTTATCAATAAACTAAGACCATTTAACAAACCAATAATTATTGCAATGGGTAAGTGCATTTCATCATAGAAAAAAGTATCAACAGATTGCCCAAACAATGGTGCAGAAGTTCCAACTAAAACAATTATTGCTGAAGCAACTAAAATAATAGAGGCACTAAATAAAGCGAGTTCACGTGAAAGTGTGCTTTCTTCATAAACAGTTTTGTCTTCTAAGTATTTCCATCTATATGCTATTCCGCCAATTCCGATTGCAATAAATGTGCTGATGAAAATCAATAAAAAGAAATAAACAAGATTTCCCGGATCAACAAATGAATGTACTGAAGCATCACCAAGCACTCCGCTTCTTGTTAAGAAAGTACTATATAAAACTAAAATGTATATTAAAATGCTGAGTATCAAATTTGTCTTTGCATATCTTCCAATTCCATCAGTGGATTTTAAACTTCTTTTTTGCACAAGCATTGTGTGGATTGAAGCAACGCCAATTAACCAGGGAATTAAACTTGAATTTTCCACTGGATCCCAAGCCCAATATCCGCCCCAGCCAAGCATTTCATAAGCCCAATATCCGCCCATCATTATTCCTAGACCAAGTATTCCTGTTCCTGCTAACACCCAAGGTAATGATTGGTTAACCCATTCGCGGTAATCGTTTTTCATTAACGCTGCAAGTGCAAAAGAAAACGGAACTGTTGCCATAGAGAATCCAACAAATAACATCGGTGGATGAATCTGCATCCAGTAATTTAATAATTGCGGATTTAATCCTTTTCCATCTGCTATGAATTGATTTACTGAAACTCCGGCTTGTGCTAACAATCCATATAGTTCTTTACTCATTTGCACAAAAGTAGTATTACTCTGTTGATCAGTAAAAATATAATTTTGAATAAACGGAAGATTCATGAATTGAGCATTAATGCTTTTAACATCAATAAAAATTGGTGTTGTCCAGATAAACTCGAATGGATTTTTGAACCATGGAGAAACCATCACTAATAAAAATGATGTTGCAAGCGCAAACACTGCCATAACTCTCGGTTCAAGATCTCCTCTTTTAGAAGAGTAAGATTGAAGGATAACTCCGATTATTGAAGTAAGAAGTAGCCATAACATAAAGCTTCCTTCCTGCCCGCCCCAAAAAGATGAGAACAATAATCCTGTGCTTAAAGAATTGTTACTGTAACTAAAAATATATTTGTATTGATATTGATGTGTTAAAATTGCATACCATAAAAATGTTGAAGCAGCTATTACAAAGATTGCCATTCCATGATAACTATATCTTGCAATGTTTAATGTATTCTTGTATCCTTTAAAGGAAAGGTAATACATTACCATTGCTATCAAACTGAAAACGAGTGCAGCACTTAAAAAAATACTTCCGATCATATATCCTCACTAAGGGCGTGGTGCTTAGCGCTAAACGCTAAGTGTATTACAAAATCACCAAGCCATTTTTAATTAATTAAAAATAAGTTAATCTTAATTCGATTCGCTTTACGCTATGCTTTAAACACAGTTCGATTACATACTGGACGACTGAACCTGTTGTTCTTCGTATTTGCTTGGACATTTAGTTAGAATATCTTTAGCGTGAAAATATCCGTTGCGATATGAACCCGTAACAACTACGCTTGTTGCGCTTTCAAAATTGTTTGGCATAGCACCTTCATAAATCACCTTCATTTCTACACCATTTGCATCGCACATAAAGAATGAGAAAGTGTTTTGTTCACGATTCATGTCATAATTTTTTTCTTTAACCCAGCTGCCTGTAGCTTTAACAATTTTATCTGAGCCTTTTACATTTGCAAAGTTACTTTCGTATTTGATATTACTTTGCGTAAATAAGTATGCCATTATTCCAAGGAATAAGACTATGATGAATCCGCCAAAGATGTATTTATTTTTCATTTTTTTCTCCTATTAATTCTTTTTCAGCTTTTTTAATTCTTTTATCAAGGCTAAACATATAACCAAAAATTCCTGCCCAAACTATCAAGACAATAATCATAACAATGTAAATAGCATTTTGTGATAGAAATTGTTCCAAGTTAACCTCTGATTAATTGTTTGTTTAATTTTTCACGTAATAATATCGATCTGTATCCAACATTCCACATCCAAAAATAAAGGATTGTAAATCCAATTAAAGATAGAAAGAATATCAACTGCATATTGCTGTTCATTTTAAAATCTATAACTGGACCAGCGTTTGAATCATCAGCAGAACCAGGATGCAATCCTGTCATTATTCTTGGCATGATGAAAATAAAAAATGGAACTGTTACGAACGCAATCATAGAATAAACTGATGAAAGTGTTGCACGTTTTTCTTCTGATTCTATTGATGAACGAAGTGCAAACCACGCACCGTAAATTAATAATAGTGCAAATATACTTGTTTGTCTTGGATCCCAGCTCCAGTAAGATCCCCACGCAAATTTTGCCCAAACTGCACCGGTTACTGTTGCAAGAATGCAGAATATCATTCCAAGTTGAGCGGCTGCATAAGATTTTACATCATCATCCAAATTTTTCTTACGTAAATACTTGAAGCTGTAAATTGTTGACATAAAGAATGCAACAACCGTTAGCCACGCAGTTGGAACATGAAAGAAAATTATCTTAGCGTTTTCTTCAAGTCCCGGGATTAGAGGAAATTCATACCAGGCACTTGGTTTCTCTACAATGGGAAATGCAATTCCGGCGATAGAGACAAAAGCAAGTAATAAAAACAGAAAGATTTTCCAGATCATAATTTTTTCGTACTAGTTTAGTTAAAAAATGCTATTCTTTCCAAATAAAATCAAATAACATAAAGGATGCTGTTAACATGATTATATCGTAACTCACAACAATTGCCAATTCAAACTTAGCTCTTTCAAAGGGTATGCCATCTAATGAGAACAATGTTAATTGAACGGACGTTAAAATCAAAGGCAATAAAATAGGAAATGAGAGCACAGGATAAAGCGTTCCTTTGGCTCCGGCTTTTGCAATTATTGCTGCAATTATTGTCGATGATACTGCCAATCCAATGTTACCCAGTATAAAAGATGTTAAAAAGAGGACAAAATTTTGAATAATAAAAGCTTCAAATATTGCTGAATAGAGTAGAGCAATAATTGTGTTCATTGCAAAGACTAAAATAATATTAAATAATAGTTTACCTAAAAATACTGTTGATGGTGCGGCAATTAATTGCAATGTTAACGAAGTTCCGCGCTCTTCTTCAGAAACAAATGCTCTTGATAAACCTGACATTGCAGTAAAAAAGATAACTACCCAAAACAATCCACCCGTCAAACTTGGACTAATCTTTTCGTTACCGACTGAAAATAGGATTACACTGATCGCAACAATAATAAACATTGCAAGAGCATTAATTGCATAACGTGTACGCAACTCGGATTTAAAGTCTTTAAGAAATAAGCTGTAAGATTTTGAGTTCATTTAATTTTTAAATTTTTCTAAATAAACTATTTCACTGCAATGTTCTAAATCATGTTTTTCGTTAGATGCGATCAGCACAATATTCTTTTGTCCTTCTTCCTTTACTAATTCGTAAACAGAATTTTTCCCTTCATCATCAAGATTAGATGTTGGTTCATCAAGAATTAGCAATTGCGGTGAATGCATAAGAGCAAAAATAAACTTTACTCTTTGTTTCATACCCGATGAATATGTTTTTAGTAGATCATCTTTTCGTTTGAACAATAAAAACTTGTTAAGCAAATAATCAACTCGTTCTTTGTTAAATGATATTCCTCTTATTTCGGCAAAGAGATTTAAATTTTCATAAGTTGAGAACTCTTCATACAAAACAAGATAAGGCGAAACAAATCCAATGTGATCGTGTAAATGCTCATCAATAATTTCTTTATTATTTAGAGTATGAATAATCTTACCTTTTGATGCACCTATAATTCCCGCAATAATTTTTACGAGTGTAGATTTTCCAGAACCGTTAGGACCAGAGATTCCATATACCCCAGATTTATCAAACTTAAAATGTAAATCATTAAAGATTAATCTTCGTCCAAAAGATTTGTTCAATCCATTGGCTTCAACAGAATAGTTAGTCATTAAATATTACCAACTTTCCTTTAAATACATCTTCACCGGATTTAATAACATAAATGTATACACCTGAAGGAAAATCAAAATCATTCTTGCTCAGGGATATTTCACAATACTTATTAGAATTTTTTAAATATGATGACTGAATAATCTTTTCACCAGAATAATATAACTCTACACCTGCAGAGTAAATATTTATATCAATTTCCTCACCAATTTCGCTGTCCGATTGAAAAGCTATATACAAGTTATTAGCAGCAGATTTTTTTATCGGCATCGGGTAGGCAAAAGATTCACCTTCTAAGTTTGGAATTGAATAACTTGAATCGCCATAAACTACTATGTTATTTAATATACCTGCGTTATTCCAGAACGGCACTCCATCTTTATCAAAACTTACAGAATAAAAATCATTTATTACTTTCTGACCATTAACGGTATCCTGATAAATTGAAAATGTAAAAGGTAATGTTTGATTTGATGTTTTCGGATAATCGGAATTTGTGATAATGGAATAAACCACTCCATCAGAAGAAGGCAGGTCTACTTTCATAAAATAATTTGCTACGGGGGCAATAGTCATATTATAAACATCAGAAGGAGGAGTAAAGGACACAGATGCAGTTGGAGTAATTAGTGGATAGTTACTTGCCTCCTCAAAGTATTCGCCCGGATAAATATTTCTTGAGTTTGTGAAGTAAGTCCATATACCAAATTTATTAAGTTCATTACCAAATGTCGATCCGTTTTCATCAATGCTGATTGCAATCGCTTTTAGTGCATCATTACCAGGGATTAATTCCCACTGTCGTTTAAGAATATCAAATCCAAAATTATTTTGAAGATAAATATTCCAGATTGCTAAGTTGTATCCATCATTTAAAGGCATAGCCGTTTCTGGATTTTGAAAATATGAAGGCATATAAGCGTAATAATCATTTACATCATCAAAAACGAATTCCTCAAATGCTGTTGATGTAATCTCATAATAAAAAACATCTGAATTTCTGAAAGGCGAATTACTTCCGGCAGGAGCATAATTACCACCCTGAATTCCATGATGAAATTCGTGAGCAACAGTAACTCTTGCGCCATTTATACGTGATGAATAATATCCCACATAATCATTATCAATAACCATAAAGGATGTCCAACGCGACTCTGTAACTTTGGTTTCAAATTGGGTATAGCCGTAAAGTCCCGCAAGGTTCTGAACGTAAATATCATATTTATCATCGCCGCCCTCCGCACCATCTGAAGGTGGGGTTGGATAACCAAGAGAATTAATTTCAAAATTATATGCTGAATCTAAAGCTTGAAGAAGTAGATTTAAATCATAACCCAAAGCATTATTTCCAGTTAAATCATAATGAACTCTAAAAAAACCATTTTGAGTAATTGTGCTCGTTTGCAATTGCGGTCTTGCAAGTATCTTAGACAAAATTTGCTGCTGTTCACTTGAATAATTATTTAAGTTTTGGCTGATGGCATTAACCATTTCCATTCCGCATTTTTTTATTGCTGGGTTTTCTTGAAGCTGCTTCTGCAATTTATCTGAAGTATTAACACCTTTTATAAATGTAAATAAACTATAAAGTGAGTCGAGTTCTACTTTCGACAATTCTTGTGGGAAAAGTGTTGTGGAAAGACATAAAACAAAAACAGCAATTATAATTTTCCTCATCGTGATAGCTGCCTTATTTCAATGTTTCCTGATTTGACATCTGTAAATATCAAATGATAATTTCTCTGATCTAATTTTTGAATAGTGTAATTATTTAATTCTAAATTGCTAAATATTTCAGACATAAATAGCTGATTACCTGTTCTTGCAGGTCTAAACTCTATTAATGAGCTTAAATTAGAATTGTAAAGAAAAACCGAGTTAGTTTTACCAAAAAATAATTGATTTTTATCTTGTATCCTAAATCCATTTTGGGTGCTTTTTGCTTTAAATAATTTTAATTCATCACCACCAGTTGCAAGCAATATTTCAACTTCACCAGATAAAATTGCAGTGTAATTAAACTTAGTTTTATCTGAAGATTTATTTGAACTTGAAATCAACAAAGAATTTGTACGGCTAAGTTTTAGTTTGTTTATTGGTTTCCGATCCTTATCGGAAAAATTGATATAATTTAATTTTATAAAATCACTTTCAAACTGCCAATAACCAACAGTTAAATGATGATCAAAAAACAAAAAAGGATCAAACCAATTTGAGCTTAAGTTGGTGTAAATCTTTTGGTTATAGTTTATTTGTGTTTTGGAAATAACCTGAAGATTTAAACTTTTACTTTTCCCATAGAGAATAAATAATTCTGCATCACCTTTGTTATCAGGTTTAACAATTAGATCCTTGATCGGTCCTTCAGCATAGTGAAACTTTCTAACAAAACTAAATTTCTCAAAATCAATTTCTAAGGATTCAATTATTTTTTTATCAATACTAAAAAGAAAAAATGTTTTGACTGATTTGGCGTTACTGAACTCTAATATTTTATTATGCTCTTCATATAGATTTATGCTAAATAATCTTTCCGGTAAGCCGGCGTTATTACGAATAATAAATTTTAATTTCTTGTCAAAAATATCCGTAAAAGCAAGATCAACAATCCCATTATTTGTATGATCAAACGAAGTAATTAAGTTTGGCTCAATCCCAATAGCCATTTGCTGATCATCAGACATTAATGCGACTGAAGAAAGTATGTGAACTTTACCATTCTGATTTAGATAAGCCGCTCCATAAACAAACTTGCTAAAGAATGGAATTATATCAACAATTCCTTTTTCTTTTTTTTGAATAAACTCTGGGTAAAATAAATCAAAATCTTTTGCAAAGATTGTTGATATTATTCCATCATCGATGTTCAAATAATTAATATCAAAAAAACCATCACGATTAAAATCACCAATTATAAATTTATCCGCAGAAAAAGAGGTTTGAACAATAATAGTTTTAGCAAAAGAAGCTGTTGCATCGCCAAAATAAATTTTTATAAAAGATCTTGTACTGATAATAATATCTTTATAGTGATCATAATTAATATCAAAGATATTCATCGATAAAACATCTTCAGAAATATTTAAGGTACGCAATTCTTTATAATCACCTCGTGAATTATTAAAGAAAAGATGAAGCTTGTTTTCGATTGAATTCAATGCTGCTATATCTTCATAGCCATCAGAATTAATATCTATGAACTGAGCATTTTTAAAAACACGATTTTCTAATATCCGTTTTTCTTTTAACCGATTATTTTGAAGTGAAACGATTGATAACCCATCAAATGAATTTCCCGAAATTAAAAATTCCTGCGTGTTATCTGCATCATTATGTGTAACGTTAATGTTTTCCGGGTACGAGTTAAATTTAATTTGCGAGACTAATGTTGGTTTACCCGTTGAACTAAATTTTAATATTCCAAAACTTCGATTTTTCCTTGATGTGAATGCAAAGCTTTCCACAATATTATTTGGAAGTATGATTGGTTCGATTGCGGAGGTTTCTAGAGGGAGTGATAAATTATTCGCAATAAATTTTGATCCGCTTGTACCCTCTACTATTGATGCTTTTTTCTCTGCTGGATTATAAATCAGTAAATCAGAATATTCATTTTGATTATAGTTAAAACTAAAAATTTTAGTAAAACCCGAGTCAACATCAAATGAATTTATTTTGCAGAATCCTTTAAATGGAATTTGCGGAGAAATGATTTCTGAGAGCAAAACGAATAGTAAAAATGTTTTAAATTTACTTTTTCCTGTCTTTAAGACGGTTCTCTCTTCTTTGGAGAGCTTCATCATATCTTCTTTTTTCGTCTTTTGTTTCAGGAATTCCCTCAATGCCTTCAACGGGTTTGCCGTCATTATCAACGCTAACAAATGTTAAGTATGCGGTGTTTGAATGAACCTTAGTTCCTTCTCTAAAATTTTGCGCATAAACTTTTACGCCAACTTCCATAGAAGTTTTAAAAACTCTGTTAATGGTGGAAGTTAAAGTAACTGCATCACCCAATCTTATTGGATGATGAAAATCAATTCTATCGACAGAAGCTGTTACACAAACTCTTTGATTATGTTTGGCTGCACTTAATGCTGCGCAGATATCAATCCAATGCATCAACTGTCCGCCTAATAAATTACCAAGTTGATTGGTATGATTTGGCAGTACTAACTCAGTCATTGTAATCTGGGAATCACTTATTTTTTTAGGAGCGTGCATTACGGATTTACCGAGAGTTTACTTTCTAACGAATTCTTTATCTTCTCAACATCACTATAGTTTTCGTGCTGCGGATATTTCTGAAGAAATTTTTGTGATTCACTTAACGCTTCTGATTCACGGTCTCTTTCAATCAACAAATTTATTTTACTGTAAAGAGCAAGAGGAGCGTATTGAGTATCGTGATAGATTTCCATTACCGAATCATAATATTTAAAGGCGGCTGTATAATATTCCATCTTTGAATAAATGCGAGCGGCATCAAATTCTTTTCTAGCCATCTTATCATTTAGTTCTTTAATTTTAATTTCTGCTTCAGCTACTTTAGGATTGAGTGGAAAGAAATCGATAAATACCTGATACTCTTCAACAGCTTTTTTAGAATACTGTTGATCCAGAGTAAAATCCGGTGATAGTTCATAATAACAATCAGCCAGCATATACTGTGCATCTGCAAGAAATTCACTTGACGGCATTCCCTTAATCAGCTTGCTGAACTGATAAGCAGCAAGTATAAATTCTTCTCTCTGAAATCTTGTCATCGCAAGATAATATTGGGCATCATCGATAATACTGCTGCCGGGATATTGTAGAATTATTGATTCAAATTCCTTAACTGCTTCCTCAGAATCTTCTTCCTGATAAAGTTTTATTGCGTAGGCAAGTCTTTCTTCGGGAGTCATATTAGTTGTATCCAAAGTAGAAGAGCATGCAAATAAAAATAATGTTACAAAAAATAGCGTAAATATGTTTTTCATCTTAAAGTATATAGGTTTTTTGATGTGCAATTATAACCAAATTGGATAAGCCTTCAAAGGTATTTATAGTTACTGAGATCGAACTGAAAAGAATAAAATTATAACTATTGCAGCGGCCCCAATTGCTACAATTGGTTCCAAAAGACTTGAAAAAAATGGTTCTGGTGGAAGATCGCCACGTGTGAATGGATAAGATCTGTTTTCCACGTATTCAACATCTTCAACATTTATTGTATCTACTGAAGTAAGCTTAAAATCTTTAACCTGAGATTTATTAGATATAAAATAATTGCCCGACAACGTAATAGTTCTTTCCGTAAAAAAGTCACCAAAAATTCCCTCTTTTTCGGGTTCAGAATATCCAACAAAAGAATTATCGACTACAAAATTAACTCTAACAAAATTTTGTTCATTAGCGTTATCGCCAACTAACT
The DNA here is from genome assembly GCA_038214015.1 of Ignavibacteriales bacterium. Classification (GTDB taxonomy): domain Bacteria; phylum Bacteroidota; class Ignavibacteria; order Ignavibacteriales; family Ignavibacteriaceae; genus IGN3. The sequence goes on from JBBQSH010000044.1 coordinate 11,208, forward strand.
GAACTCCGTTTCTTAAAAGTTTTCCTCTAACCTGATTTGCAAATACTGAATAATCAATTCCAAAGTTAAGTTCAAGATTTACCTTTTTTGCATCACCCAAATCTTTTATCAAAAGAGTTGATGCTGAATCAATCAAAGTATAAAACCTATCAAGGTTAGAAATGGCTTGTGAATAAACTGATGCTTGAAAAAGAAGTAAAACAAATAAAAACCGGAGAGATTTTTTTATCGCTCCGGTTATTTTAAATAAATCGTATATCATCGTGAATCAAATATTGTCAGAAAGATGATCTTTATCAAGTTGATTTGTAAGTCGATGCTATCTCCAAAGTTAATTTCTGTGTGTCATTCTCGTGAAGACGGGAATCCAAATCCTCAATACAAAATAGATTCCCACTTTCTCCCGAAGGGATGCCTAAGGCAGTGGGAATGACAATCGAACTCTATCTTCTTCCAGCAGCAATTTCCTGCAACTTTGCTATTCTCTGCTCAACAGGGGGATGAGTAGAAAATAATTTACCCATGCCGCCAAACAAAGGACTTATGATAAACATATGTGCCGTTGAAGGATTTGTATTTCTCATATGCTGCACCTGATTGCCCCTGGAAATTTTTTGCAATGCAGAAGCAAGAGCTAATGGATTACCGCTAATTTCAGAACCGCCTGCATCAGCAGCAAACTCGCGTGATCTTGAAATTGACATCTGCAACAACATCGCAATTATTGGCGAAAGAATTATTAAAAATAATCCACCCAATCCACCACCTTCTCTATCATCGCTTCTGCCGAACATCGCAGCCCAGCCAGCCATTTGTGCTACGTAGGAAATTGTTCCAACTAAAGTTGCAGCAATTGTACTTATTAAAATATCTCTATGTTTAACGTGAGCAAGTTCATGAGCCATAACTCCCGCAAGCTCTTCATTATTTAGTCCTTGTAAAATTCCTGTTGTAGCAGCAACCGCAGCATTTTGCGGATTTCTTCCCGTAGCAAAAGCATTTGGTGTAGGATCATTAATTATATAAACTTTTGGCATCGGCAGATTTGCATTCTGAGCAAGCTCCGCGACCATATCATAAAATTTTGGCGATTGCTCTCGTGTAATTGGCTTAGCTTTATACATTGCCAAAACTATTTTATCTGAAAACCAATAAGAACCAAAGTTCATAACTAAGGAAAATACAAAGGCAATTGTCATTCCCGATTTTCCGCCAATTGCGTAACCAACCAGCAGAAAAAGCGCCATCATTGCAGACATTAGAAATACTGTTTTAAGTCCGTTCATTTTATATCATTTCTCCGTTTTTTTAATTCAAAGTTATATTCTAAAAAGTGTGTAATCAAGTTAAACAGGATTCACTAGGTTTAGATGAGATTTTTATCACGAAGGTTTCAAACAAATAAGGCGATCCGAAGACCGCCCTGTAAATGCTAAGTGTTAAATGCTCAATGTTCTATTTTCAAAGACAGAAATACCTTCATTGAGCATTTAACTTTAAAAATTTATCATTACTTCAAAAGAATCATCTTCTTCGAACTAACAAAACTGCCAGCCTGTATTTTATATATGTAAATACCGCTTGCAAGATTGCTTGCATTGAAGTTCACTTCGTATCTGCCCTGTGCTTTTTCTTCATTGATCAATGTTGTTATCTCATTTCCAAGTATATCATAAATCTTTAACGTTACAAATCCATCTTGTGGTAACTGGAATTTAATGGTTGTGCTTGGATTAAATGGATTTGGATAGTTTTGCGAAAGCTCATAACTATCAACTTTGTTTGATCCGTTCCAGTTTACTTGGTTGATCTTTGATTTTGATAATGGTGCACCATCCGAGAAGATTTTAGATAATGAATATTTTGGAGCATCAAGATTTGGATCAACAACTAACCTAATTCTAACAGTTCGATTTCCAATACCTGTGGTATTCATCTGGTAAGAAAGATTTTCATAAGCAACAATATTATTCTTACTTTGAATAACTTGATCAAACACACCAAGTACAACATTCGAAGTATTATCTATTAGTTCAACTTTGAACCCAATGTTATCTGTGTTTGTAAGATTTGCTGCCGCTGTTAATGAATCTTTAACACCATAAATTATGCTGTATGTAAGATTACAGTTATCATTAACTTCAAACGGTTCTGTTATTAAGTATGAGTTTAGTAATTCTTTTGTCGTTAATTCCAAAGTATCATTCACATCAATAAAGTTCACCAAATTGTTATTTGTAGTTACATCACCCATTCCAAAATAAAACTCTGCATCACCTTTCATAACTGTTCCAAAACGACCCTCCTTAGCTACAAAATTATTTGTTTTATCTAATCCGTTGGTTAGGTAATAATTTTGAAATGCAAAAGGAGCACTTGCATAGTAAACATTATTAAATACGTTTAATACAACTCCCAAACCTAATTCATTATAATTTGAAACCTGAATATCTTTACCTTTTGTACCTGTTAGTATTTGAGCACTAAGATTCGTGCTTTTAATTAAACGGTTATTAAGCCCACCGGTTTCACTCCAGGCAATCACATAAGTTTGCTCATCTGTAGCAGCACTAATGTTTGCAGAAGGTATATCATCACAAGTATAGTATTTATAAAATGTTTGCCACCTTCCGTCCAAAGTAGAATTTGTTTTGCTTATATGATTAACAGATTCATATTCGGTTTTCCAGACAAGTTTTGGAGTATCATAATAGTAAACTCCATAATCATAGCTTTTACCAATGTTTAAAACGGTAATAGAAGGCTCAGTATTTAGATTATAACCATCACCATACGAAGGTTCTTCTAAATTACCAAACTCTGTAACACCACCGGAAGCCGATCCATTCCAATTATCTGCAATTGCACGGTAATTTATTTTAGATGTGCCTTGCTGCCAGGCTAAATGATAAAGGAATGCCGCACCGCGAGGGGATTTAATAACAGCCATAGTTGGATTTGATGATTGTGCATCGGTTGAGTTTATTTTTATTGGAGGCAAATAATACCAGGTAATATTTGTTCCGTTATCCATTCCTGGCATAAAATAAAGTCCGTTTTGATAACTACCTTCTGCTTTTTGACGCCAGACTATATTGAACTTTGTTTTACCACTTGCCTGGTCTGGATTTCTGGTTACAGAAATTACCGGCGTTGCATCAAAAGCAGCATAATCCATAGTTGATGTTAAAACGTCATAAGTATAAATTTTTTGACCGTCTCCGTTGAACTTTGCAAGTTTTATTTTGTACTTACCGTTTGTGGTTTTTTGCTGATATACCACAAAAATGTCCGAGTACCAATTACTCAATACAACATAATCCATTGCAGGAGATTTTGCTTCGGGTCCATCTGATAAAATATTTACCGGTGCGCCGCCGTTTACAACTACACCATTTTTTTCGAGCCAAACATTACCCGAGCTTGAATAAACATTCCAGATACCTCCATCATATGCGGATATATCTAAAACCTTTCGCTGACCATCTTTATCATAACCCAACGAAGTAGAAGAATGTTCAGGGTATTTATAAAATGCGCTGAATGTTGTATTGTCTGTTGGCGCTACTGTTCTTGTACTTCCTGTAACTCCATCCGACCAATATGCAAAAGAATAGTTCTTACCGTTAAATGGTTTTGTAGAAGGAGCAGTTATATTTCCATTATTTTGTTCTACAATGTATGATGTGTTTTGTTGAGTTTGACTTCCATCAAACTCTGAATTATGTGTTTGGTCTATTTTGCAATTTTTTTTCAACCAGGCTCTAAATGTAGCGCCTCCGTTTGTAGAATTAGCAACAACCGTAATAGACTGAGGTTCACCAAGGGGGGTAAAATCACCAAATTTGTCTTGATCCCACTTACTCTTTTCCACAGGCGCCTCTATATCATTATATAAATATCTTCTTGTACCAATATCCTGGTTATCATAACCTAATAAATTTATATTTTGATTTTCAATTGCATCAAATTGTTTTGGACTTGCGTAAGAGGTCGGTGGTTGACCTAATCCAACACCAATTTGACCAGCAATAAGAGATCCATTATAATAATTGGCAGCATAATATGGGAAAGTTTGGGCAGGTCGTCTGTATTTTATATGCAGCCAAATAAATAGATCAGCATAAGAATCATTAGCAGTCTCGTTCTCGCTCAATGCCCCAAGTATAATTTTCCCGCTTGTTAAAAGGTTTTGCATTTCTGTTTTGATTTTTGCTGATACGAAACTATTTTCAACAGCACTATAGGCAATCCCGGCATCCATAGAAGTGCCACCGCCAATAGCACTCCAATTTGCAGCATCATTAGTACCAACAGAGCTTACTTTGGTTAATTTATAAGAATAAGTACCCGCACTAGTAGTATAATGAACTGTTACTTCATCAATCTGAGTATTGGTTGGAAAACCTAATAGATCGAATTGATGGTAAGAACGAGAGATAAATGAAGAGCTATCGGTATTTAGTTTGCGACCAATAGCATAGCTAGAACTTTGATAAATAGTTTGTGTACCGCCTTTATTCTTAAACTGCTCTATATTAGTTGATGATGCAGTAAGATCCCTCTCATCATTTATCCAGGTGGTCTGAGGATACAAAATCCCGAAAGATGACAAAACCAAAAGAGCGAATAAAAAAAGTTTCTTTTTCATTGCTTTTTCCTTTATAGTAAATTGTTGTAAATTTAAAAACAGAATAGCCTATTTCATTTAGTATAAATGAAATTAAGGTAGCAAGCCTTGCCGGGTTATTCTCTTACAGGGACTGGTGCTGAAATCACCAGTTCCTAATTATTTAATAAAATTATTTTTTGCTTTTGCCTCTTCTTTCTATCATAAGAAAAATTATTATATGCATTTTAATTGAAATTAATCACTTTATTTAACGAATATTCTTTTAGTCTTTTAAATGCCCTCTTAATATTAAATTTAAATCGTTTTGATTGTCGTGCACAGTAAAAAAAACATCTTTTTCAAAAAGTAATGCTCTGTTTAAAATGCTTGTATATTGATTAGAAAAAGGATAAAGATACTCCAGGTTTGTACCATTGAAATGTGCCAAACCATCAATCATTCTAACAAAAATATCTTTTTCACTTCTGCCATAAGTCTGGAAACCAAATGCTTGATTATTGAATGAAGCTACCTTTACAAATTTGTTATTAATATATTTATTTAAGTCTTGTCCTATTAAAAAATATGGATCATTACCTATCTGGTTTAGACTTAAATATGTAATTTTATCTGTTGTATTGCGATAAATCTCAGATAAAATATTGTTCTCGTATTTATAAAAGCACATCGTATCCGGTTCAACAGTTAGTGTTAGAATAGTACCCGAAAAAAACACTTTATTTTCTTTTTTCTGTATTTTAAGAAACACTACCTTATGTTTAGAAAAAAAAATTTCTTTCCACTTCACACCGTCATAATGCAAAATAAAACTTCTCTGTTTTGGTTCTTGTATTATGTATGCATATCCTGTTGCATAAATATCATTCGATTCTTTTCCCCAAATATCATTAATCCAATTTCCGGATGTGTCCGCTCTTATTATTGAATTAACTTGATTCCATAAGGTACCATTAAAACGAAAAATTTTTCCATCACTTCCACCAATCCAAATATTATTTTGATTTATTCCATAAATACATTCGGGTGAGGTTGGTAACACCTGTTGATAAGGTTGCCATTCGTTTCCATCAAAATGCCATAGCTTCTCATTAGGTGTTAATCCACCTGGGCCAACAGCCCATACATCATTGGGTGATGAACCCCAAATCGATTGAATTCTGTTTGCTTGTGTATCTAATGTATCCACAGTCCAAACATAATCCCTTCTGCCAGGCTTTATGTCATCAGTTGGTTCTGTTGTGTCGCAGCTTAACTGCGCAAGAAAAGGTAAAGTTAAAAGCAATAATACTTTTAAGTTTTTTTTAAAAGTAAAAACAATTTTAGAAATAGTTTTAGTTAAGTTATGTTTAGCCATTTGTACTGTCCTCTGCTGTAGGTTGTTTCTATCAAATTTTAAGCTTAACAAAAAGAAACAAATAACCAAACATTTACAAGTTAGAAAGTAAACCTTACTTTTATTTTAGGCAGGCAGGTAAAAATAATTACTTAACGGTTGTTAATTACTGCCAAATTTGGTTGGTTAAATTGTTTTAGCCACAAGTTATAGTAACACTAAAAATTATTAAACATATTCAAGTTTTTTCATTTTTAATTTTAAAATAAGAAAAATATTTCCCCTTGTCTTTATTTTATGATATGGTTAAATAGCTAATGAAATTTTGGAGAACTAATGAACAAGGTCATCTTTTTATCACTTACCTTAATTATGTTTGGCAGTAGTGCATATAGCCAGCAAAATACTTTTGATTTTCTTCGCCTTGATGGAAGCGCACGTGCAGGCGCACTTGGCGGAAGTTTTGTTTCCAATGACGACGACCCTGATGTGATTTTTTATAATCCTGCAGGAATAAAATTGTTAGAAGGCAGCCCGGCTTCGTTTTCTTTTGTAAAACATTTAATGGATATAAATCTTGCAACTCTATCTTACTCAATGGATGTTGAAGAGATTGGAAGATTTGGTGCTGCAATAAAATACATCAACTACGGCAATTTTGAAGAAGCTGATGATTTTGGAAACAGAACCGGAGAATTTGGCGTCAATGAAATGGCATTTGTAGTTGGTTATGCAAATCAGCTTGATAATAATTTTTACTACGGCGCTAACGCTAAATTTATTTACTCGGGAATTGCCGATCGTTCATCCACAGCAATGGCTGTTGATTTGGGATTGCATTATGCTATTCCTGATAAGAACTGGAATTTTGGCTTTGCAGTTTTAAATCTCGGTGGTCAACTTTCTAAATATTATGAAACATCGGAAGCAGAAGATTTGCCTTTGGACGTTGTAATTGGTGTTTCTAAAAGATTAGAAAATCTTCCACTCCGTCTCTCAGTAGATTTTCATAAACTTAATGAAGACCGCGATGATTTTATTGAAAGATTTAAAGCTTTTACTGTTGGTGCTGAATTTACTTTGAGTAAAGTTTTGAGATTAAGATTAGGCTATGATAACGAACGCCGATCAGAGTTTAAAATTGGCTCAACTGCTGGTATTGCTGGATTTAATGCAGGTTTAGGTGTTAAGATTTCTGATTACCAATTTGATTATGGATATTCATCTCTAGGTTTAGTTGGTGGATTACACAGAATAGGAATTTCTACTTCTCTATAATGCAAATGATTATTACTCTTTATTGTCATTCCCGTGAAAACGGGAATCTATTTTCACCAATTTGAATGGATCCCCACTTTCGTGGGAATGACATTCTTAGATAGTTTTAATTTTTCCTTCTCAAATTCTTCAAGCTAGTCTCAGCAATAGAATGTGATCTTCCGTAATCTCTCATCTCAAGTAATTCTTCATAATACTTAATTGCTTCATCTTTCCTGTTTAACCTTTCCGCTATCTGTGCAAGATACAAAACCGAATTAACCTGAAATCCCGATTCCTCGCCTTCTTCATCAATCTTTTTTGATTCAGCAATACATCTTTCAAAATAAATTTTTGCTGAATCAAGCTGTCCGCTGTTCTTAAAATTATTACCGACGTAATAAGCAGCTTCCCTAAGTGAGTTTGGGCTATCATATCCGATATAATTTTTATCCGCCTTTAACAAAATATTTCTAAAAACAGAATCAGCAAAAATATAATCGCCACGTCTTACGGCAATTCTACCACGCCATTTTTCAAAAACAGGATTATCTGGAAAATCATCACACAAAAGTTTTGCATATTCATCCGCAATAATTGCATTATTTTCATAGCGATAATAAAGCGTCATCAAAAAATATCTGGCTTCATACTTTGCAAACTTACCTTTAAATGCTGTGTTTTTTAATTGCTGTATTCCCTTTTCTTTGTCACCATCAGGAAAGAAAATCATAAGCGGTTTTATTAATGGATTTTCATTCGGGATAACATCAGCGTAGTAGTTGTAAATTCCAAAACCAAGCTGCACATCCATATTGTTTGGATCAAGTGCGGCAGCTTCTTCAACAATTGGTAATGCTTCACGACCGTCATCAGCAGCTTTTAACCAGCTTTCACGAAATGCGCGTAGTCTTCCGCGAAATCCAATTGATCCGCCTTTAAAGAAAAGTGCGTCAACATCTTTTGGATTTTTATCAAGTATCTGATCGCATTTATAAATTACATCTTCTAACTTTTGAAAAAATATTTCATCATAAGATTCGTTATCCGGATCAAGTAATATTTTCCACCAATCAATCATCGCAAGAAAAAACCTACCCGCAGGCTGTTCTGGATAATCTGCCATAACTGAACGAAATGTTTTTTCTGCTTCAGTAAATTTGATGTTATAGATTTGTTTGATGCCATCGTTAACACTAGAATCAAAATCAGTGTTTTGAGCAAAGATTGAAAAACTTAACAACAGTACTAATAAATATATTTTTTTCATTTTGTCTTAATTTTTTACATTACAATTTTTAAATGATTGACGAGATAAACAAGTGAAAACAAAAAGGCGATTCTTTCAAATCGCCTTCATTAAACATATAACAGATCGTTAAATTGATTTCGAACTTAGCTCACCTTTATTATATCTATGTATGATTTTTGAAATATAAGTTTGAAATGGAATACCTTCTTCCATAGCTCTTATTTTTATACGATTATAATCTTTTAAAGTTAATTGGATATTAATACGTTTCATCATTTCGACATTTTCTTTTGCAGCTTTAACGTACTTTTTTTGTTCTTTCTTTTTCAAGGATTTCCATTCTCCTCGATTGAATGATTTTATAAGTTCTTTTTCTTCTTCATCAAGATATTTCATCTATTTCCCTTTCTCTTCAAATATTTCTTTGTTGCTTCTCGACTTGGGTAAATTGTTTTTAAAAAATATTTATGTTCGTCTTCAACGAATGGAACAATATATGCGTAATCATTAATATCAACTATGAACATTTTTTGATTAGGATATTTATCATTATTCGGGTGATCCACAACATCAAGCATGTTATTATTTGAGATTGATAAAACAACCTCCTCGAACGAAATATTTCGTTGATTTTTCAATAAACTATTTTTTGACTCTTCCCAATCAAAATATTTCATTTTATCTAATTTTTTATAATTAAATTTAATTGATTAAAAGGAACAAAATCAAACCATTAAGGCGATATTTTCAAATCGCCTTTTTAATTACTCCTCTCTCCTTTTGGAGAGAGGTTGGGAGTGAGGCTTTCTTATGCCAAAAGTTTATCACTCAAATATCTTGTAAGCTGATCAATCGCAACTCTTTCCTGAACCATCGTATCCCTATCACGCACGGTTACTGTTTTGTCTTCCAACGATTGAGTATCAACAGTTATACAATATGGAGTTCCGGCTTCATCCTGTCGTCTGTATCTTCTTCCAACCGCACCTTTGTCATCATAAAAAACTTTAAAGTTACGGCGCAATTCGCTTTCAATCTCGCGGGAGATTTCCGGCATTCCATCTTTATTAACTAATGGAAAAATTGCTGCTTTAATTGGTGCAAGTCTTGGATGAAATCTTAATACCGACCTCATCTCACCATTTACTTCTTCTTCATAGTAAGCATCAATTAAAAATGCCATAAAACTACGGCTAGCACCTGCAGATGTTTCTATAATAAATGGTATAAATTTTTCTTTGGATTCATCATCAAAATATTTTAATGATTTGCCCGAAAACTCTTCGTGCCTGCTTAAATCAAAATTGGTTCTGTTGTGTATTCCTTCAATTTCTCCCCAGCCAAATGGAAATTCATATTCAATATCTGTTGCGGCAGCGGCATAATGCGCAAGTTTTATATGATCGTGATAACGAAGTTTTGCTGCAGTCATTCCAAGAGATTTGAACCATTCAATTCTTGCAGCTTTCCAATATTCATACCATTCTTTTGCAGAATCTGGTTTTACAAAAAACTGCATTTCCATTTGCTCAAACTCGCGTGTACGGAAAAGGAAATTTTTTGTATTGATTTCATTACGGAATGCTTTACCAATCTGTGCAATACCAAAAGGTAATTTTTGTCTTGCAGAACTTTGCACATTTAAAAAATTAACAAAAATTCCTTGTGCGGTTTCTGGTCTTAAATAAACAACACTTCCACTTTCTTCTACAGGACCAACAAATGTTTTAAACATAAGATTGAATTTACGAGCATCGGTAAAAGTATTTGCATTTCCGCATTGTGGACAATTTAATTTTCCTAAAAGTGTTTTGCCAACTTGTTCATCTTCTAAAAACAAATTAAAAGGATCTTCGCTGCCGGGATTTTTTATTTTATCTTCAATTTTATTTAAGATTGAAGCATCATCTTTAAAATCATTTTTAAGTTCTGCCAAAGCTTTTTCTTTTTTCTTTTCGTTGATTGAATCGCCGAGAACATCCAAACGAAAACGAGCTTTACATTGTTTACAATCAATCATCGGATCTGTAAAATTTTCAACGTGACCAGAAGCTTCCCAAACTTTTGGATGCATAAGAATTGAAGCATCAAGACCTTCCACATTATCACGGTAAGTCATAAACTTCCACCATTCTTCTTTAATATTTTTAAGAAGTTCAACTCCAAGCGGACCGTAATCCCAACAGCCGTTTAATCCGCCGTAAATTTCACTTGATTGGAATACAAATCCTCTTCTTTTGGCAAGAGAAACAATATTTGCAACTGCATCAGCAGGTTTATTTTTCTTTTCGCTCACA
>JBBQSH010000045.1:0-21749 GCA_038214015.1 Ignavibacteriales bacterium
TTTTCCAAGAAAAATTCCAACTGTAAATTTCTTATCATACTTTAATGCGTGAATAGCGTGCTGAAGTTCTTTATCCTTTTCAAAAACAAAAGGTGAATAAAATTCTGTAATAATATTTTTGCCCGCAAATTTTCTATCAAATTCTCGTTGAAGTCTTGATGAAGTCGATCTTTGAATATTAGATAGACAAGCGTCGCACATTGTATCTTGATCATGAGCAAGTTTGATTTTGCATGAACAGCAAAATCTTGGCAGGATAAAATCGAAAAGATTATTTGCAAAATATTTTGGTTCCCCCAAAAATCTCATAACATTCCGGTTCTTTTACGAATGAACCATTCGGTTGCAAAGAGAAAAATCACAATTATCAATAACCATTCATCAGACCAAAGGCGAATTTCTGAAGTGATTAATTTTTCTTTTGTTGAAGTTTCATTTAACTCCGTAAGATAATTTAAAAGCATTTCATACTGATCTGGATCGAAATATTTTCCATTTGTTTGCTTTGATAACAAATTTAGAAATTCATAATTCATCCTGGAATCAATCATTTCTATTTCAACATCACCAACATTAAAAGAACCTTTATCTTCTCCTAAGGATTTACCATTTATGGTCGCAGTTCCGTTGAAAACATAATCTCCATTTTTAGTAGAAGAAAAACTTCCTTCATATAATCCTCCACCGACGGATGTTAAATTAAGTTCTTCCTTCAAATCTCTTGTGTTGATTTGCAGGTTTACTTCAGCTTCATTAACCGGGTTGAAAGATTCATCATAAACTTGTGCAGAGAATTCAATTAACTCATCAGCCGAATAAATCTTTTTTGAGGTTTTTATTCTAACTTTTTTCTGATCATCCGGAGCATTTAACCATCTTGCAGAACTAAATATAAAATTATCAAATAGTGTTAAATCTTTTGTTGCTGTTTGCAGTTTCCATTTCCAAATATCTTTACCAATAACAGCTAAAGACCTTTTTGAACCAAAACTTCTGCTAACAATTAATGGATTATTTCTCGGCTGATTATTGATTCTTACCTTTGCAAGAAGTTTACTTTCAGGTTTAAGTGTTAAAGAAACAATTGGTTGAGATATTGGTGGAAGATTATTCCAATCGGTGATTAAATTATTCTGAAAAATCGGATTGGATAATTCGCTGAGCTGAATATCGGGTTGAACTTGTAAATAATTTTTATCTATCATCTGGACCGTAAATGGTAAAAGACTGCTGATACGATTTAATTTCTTTAGATCAACTTCACCGGTAAGTAAAAGAAAGAAAGGTGTGTTTCTATTTTCTAATTTATTACTCAATCTGGTTACTAAATCTTCACTTGTTATATTTGTTGGGAACTCAATCAGATAAATAATATCTGCACTATCAAGTTTTGCTTGCGAATTTTGTTCCAGATAAGTTCCAGCAGAGATTTGAGTTAATGTATTAACTTTTAGATTTTGATCTATTGAAAGTGAATTCTTTATAAATGTTAAGTCTGGAGAAGGGCTGCCGGCAAGAAGTAAAACATTAATTTTATTACTTAAAACATTTATATAAAAAACTTTTTGATTGTTCAAGAAAGTTGATTCACCATCCTGATCACTAATTCTTAAAGTTAGTTTTTTTTCGCCGCTTTGAATTGGAGTATATTTAAATGAAATAGAATTTACTCCGCTTCCATCAAAAACTAACCCTTTTTGTTCTATCAATTGTGAGTTTTCGTAGAGGGATATTTGCGAAGTCTTTCCTGAGAAACCTTTGTTCAATACAGTTGCTAAAATAGTGGTTGGAGTTTCAGCATAAATGAACTCGTTATTTACAACATTCTTAATTTCAACATCATTCTTTTTAGTGCTGTCACCAATTCCAATTGTAAAAACGGGAATCCCAAGTTTTTCTGCACTGTAAATTGGAGTTGTACCTTCAGTTATCACACCATCTGAAATAATTGTGATTGAGGCAATGTTGTTTTCAGTTTGATTAATATTTGAAAAAACTTTTGAGAAATCAGTAACTGTTTCAGAAAAATTAATTTTTGAAAGACTGTCTTCATCAATTAGTTTAACTGATGAACCAAATGAATAAAACTGCTTGTCTCCATTTAGCGAGCTGGATTTTGTTTGTTGAATTAAATTGTTAATCTCATCTATTCGATTGGTTCCATCATCAATTTTTATAGATTTACTGTTATCAAAGAAGAAAAAATTTAATGGAGTTAATATGTTTTTCTTTGTGAGAGTTAAAACAGGTTCAAAGAAAATAAAAAGAAGAAGAACTAATGCTAGTGATCTAAGTGTTGTTAATAAAAATCTTTTAACAGTTGAAACAGGTGGCAGCGTGAATCTATAAACATAAAAAGAATACGCAGCTAATACTATCAAACCGATAAAAAAGAAAATTGCATTAAATGAAAAACTTAAATTTATTTTTTCAAATCCAAACATTAAAAATTTAACTTTCCTTTAAATACTGTTACTGCATTGCCAGCAATTATTAATTCGTTTTTTGTAAGATTAAATTTCACTTCAACTCTGCCTTTTCTATTGAGCACATCACCTTGTTCAATCTTAATGAATGAATCTTCAATATAATTACCAATCAAACCTAATTTAATCAAAACAAGAAGCAAAGGTCCGCAGGCGGAACCTGTAACTGGATCTTCATCAATTCCATGATATGGTGCAAAAAATCTTAAGTGTGCAGATGAATCATTTTCAATCGTTTCAGTCGTATAAACAGCAATATCAAAAAACTCCTTTTTATTATTGCTTAGCTCTTTTAACTTTTTGTAATCGGGTTTGATTTTCCAAAGAGCGTTTAATGAATTAACACCTATGAAAAGATAGCCGTTATCAAGTATAATAAAAGGTAAATTGGATACATCTACTCTTTCAATACCAAGAGCTTCTAATATTTCTTCTTGGCAACCCTCAAATACAGTTAATTGCGGAATTGGAATTTGCATAAAGTAGTTTCCATTTTTATTCGCACAATTAATTATTCCTGAAAGCGTCTCAAAAGAAACACTTTGATTATCAGAAATGATTCCTTTTTCGAAAAGGAAATGGAGTGAAGCGATAGTAGCGTGTCCGCATAAATTAACTTCTTTAGTTGGAGTGAACCATTGCAGTTTGTAATCAGCAATTTTTGAGTTGCTCATAAAGGCTGTTTCAGAAAGATTCATTTCTTTTGCAATCAGCTGTTTTTCATTTTCAGAAAGATTATTGGAGAAAGTTACTCCTGCCGGATTGCCTTTAAATGCCTCAGTAGTAAAAGCATCTATTTGAAAAATCTCAATCTCTTTTGCCATTAAGCAGATTCTCAATATTCCATTCTTTCATTTTATCATAGGTCTGATAATCAGAAAGATCAAAATGAATTGGTGAAACTGAAACATAATTATTTTTTATAGCTGCCTGGTCAAGATCAATTGATTGATCAACATCCATTAAATTGCCGGTAAGCCAATAATAGTTTCTTCCGTAAGGATCGATGCGCATTTCATAAATATCATCCCATTTGGATTTCCCTTGCTTCGTAACAACCATTCCAGCAATCTGATCTTCTGGCAAGTTTGGAACATTAACATTCAACATAGTTCCGATTGGTAAGCCTCGCTTATGAACTTCCTGCGTAAGCATCTTTGCAACTTTTGATGCGAATGAAAAATCTAAAACCTGGTGGCTTGCTACTGAAATTGCTATTGATGGAACATCCATTATTGCGGCTTCTCTTGCGGCTGAAACAGTACCTGAATAAATAATATTTATTGCAGTATTGGAGCCATGATTTATACCCGATACAACTATATCCGGTGGAGCAGGCATTAGATTTCGCATACCGATTTTTACGCAATCAGCAGGTGTTCCATCAATTGCATATCCAAAAAACTTACCATTCTTTTGATATTCAAAAACCCTAAGCGGTGTCTGCATTGTTATCGCGTGACCAACTGCACTTTGTTCTTTATGCGGAGCCACAACAGTTACTTCTCCAATTTCGTTTAATGCTTCTACCAAAGAAAAAATTCCGACAGAATCGATTCCATCATCATTTGAAACTAAAATTCTCAATGTTATTCCTAATTGTTTTATTTGCAGAAGCAATATAGCACTATGCTTAAATAGTCTCAATTTGTTTTCTGATTTTAGCTTAATATGATAAATAACTGTAAACATAAAATTATTTTTTATTCTAAACCCGTAAAGCAGTCTGCCGCGGCAGATAAGTCTGCTCTACGAAAATCAATTTAATGTATTGATCATTCATTTGTATATTTTAGTTATCATTTTTCTAAATATTGATTTTATAAGCAGTGTACATACTTAAACCTTACATATTTAAAAAATACCCGGAAATATTATTTGGTTTCAGCACTAAAATTTCATCGGATGCTAAATCTCCATATTACTTTAATCTTTCTTATTCTGTTGGAGATGATAAGAATGTTGTAGATAAAAACAGAAAAGTATTTTTTGAGTCAATTGGATTACCTGTTGATAATATCGGCTATCAAAGACAAATTCATTCGGATATTGTTCAGGTTATAGGATGCGGTGGAGATAACGGTGCCAGCGATGCCCTTATTACACATGAAAAAAATCTTGGTCTTGCAATTGCAGTGGCGGACTGTACTCCAATATTTATTTATGATATAAAAAATAAAGTTATTGCTGCAGTTCATTCAGGTTGGAAGGGCACAGAGCAAAAAATACTTTTAAAAACACTTATAAAAATGCAGAAAGATTTCTCATCTAAATCAGAAAATATGATAGCATACATTGGTCCAGCAATTTCTCAGCCTAATTATGAAGTTGGAAAAGAGGTTGCAGAAATGTTTGATGAAACTTTTGTTAAGTCGAACGGTGCTAAATACTCATTAGATGTAAGTGGAATCAACTACAACATATTGGTGAACTTTGGAATTCCAAAAAATCAAATTCAAAAATCTAAATTGTGCACTTACGAGTTCAGTACTTTACTTCATTCTTATCGTAGAGATGGAAATTTATCAGGCAGATCACTTGGAGTAATTGCAATAAAGGGATGAAATGAAATCTACTCCGTTAAGAATATTTTTAGTTTACCTTTTGCTCTGTCTTATTTGGGGTTCAACCTGGCTGGCAATCAGGGCAAGTTTAGAATCACTTACACCATTCATATCAGGCGGCTCCCGATTTTTATTAGCCTCAATTTTTATTTTGGCTTTGATGAAAGTCCGGGGAGTTTCATTACAATTGGATAGAGAATCGATCCGATTATATTTTTTAATGGGATTTTTATCTTTCGTTATTCCCTTTGGTTTGGTTTATTGGGCAGAGCAATTTGTACCCTCGGGATTAGCATCGGTGTTATTTGGGGTTTATCCTTTTTTTGTAGCAATATTTTCTTTTTTTAGATTACCTGATGAACCAATAGGCAAATTAAAAATAGTTGGAATGATTTCAGGTTTTTCAGGAATAGTAGTAATCTTTTCTGACTCATTTACCGCGGATCTTTCAAATCTTCTTTTAGGAATGATCGCAGTTGCATTAAGCGGAATCATTCAAGCTTGGATTGCCGTAACTCTTAAGAAGTCAGGCAAACATCTAAACCCATTATCAATGAATTTTATTCCTATGCTAATTGCTGGTGTCTTTGGATTAATTATAGGAATTTTAGTTGAAGATTTATCTAAACTAAGATTTGACGATACTGCTATTATTTCAGTCACTTATCTTGCTTTCTTTGGAAGCGTTGTTACATTTACATCTTTTTATTGGTTGATGAAAAGAATAAATGTAGTGCTGCTTTCTCTAATTGCCTTTATAACCCCAATTGTTGCATTAATATTGGGATGGATTTTTTATAATGAAACTCTATCCAGGCAGCATATAATTGGAAGTGTAATGGTATTGGCCGGATTGTTAATTGCAAATCTTGGATCAGTGATTAGGCAAAAAATTGAAGTTCAAAGATCGCCTTGATTTAATATTTAATACTTAAATTTGTACAGATCAAAAAAGGTTAGAAGAATGCAAAGCATAATAAGAATTAAGAAAGCAACATTTTACGGTTATCACGGGGTTATGAGCGAAGAGCAAAGTGTTGGCGGTAAATTTGAAGCTGATGTAGATATTTATACAGACTTTTCAGAAGCTGCAAAGAAAGACTCATTACATCAAACAATAGATTACCATAAAGTTTATAAAGTCTTGTATCAACTTGCACTTGAACAAAAATACTATCTTATTGAGGCGGTTGCATCAAAAATTGCTGATGAACTTTTAACTAAATTTTCAGCAATAGAAAAAATTGCAGTAAGAGTTAGAAAAAATAATCCACCTTTAGGCGGCGTGGTAGATTGTGTTGAAGTTGAAGTGATAAAAGAAAGAAAAGATCTGTAAGATTTGAAGAACGATAAATTAAATATTGTATTCATTGGTATTGGTTCAAATGAGGGGAATAAAATTGATAATATTAAATCGGCTATTACTTTAATTAATGATTTGGCAGATTGTACTATTGAAAAAGTGTCTTCACTTTACGAAACTCTTCCATTTGGTGATGTTAAACAGGATAATTTTTTAAATGCTGTTATAAAAATTTCTACTACATTTAATCCAAAAGAACTTTTTGCGGAATTAAAAAACATCGAACAAAAACTTGGAAGAATAAAACGGGAGAAATGGGGTCCGCGGGAAATTGACCTTGATATTTTGTTGTTTAACGATTTAATTATTTCAGATGAAATTATTACTTTACCACATAAAGGTATAATTTATAGGGATTTTGTTCTTGTTCCGTTGATTGAGATTGAACCTGAACTTATTCATCCGGTTTTTAATAAAAAAATGGTTGACTTTGTTTCGGAACTAAAAATAAAAAATATTATTAATCAATTATCTGAACCATTATTTACGGAAGAAAAATATCTTGGCATCAAATGATGAAATAAAGTTTATTGCCGTTGAAGGTGTAATTGGATCCGGTAAAACTGCTCTGGCAAAAAAACTAAAGTCAAGGTTAGAGTCAAAACTTATTCTTGAACAGTTTGAAGCTAATCCTTTTTTAGAAAATTTTTATAATGATAGAAAAAGATTTGCATTTCAAACACAAATGTTTTTTCTGATAAACAGATTTAAACAGCAGGAAGAGCTTAATCAGGAAGATCTTTTTACAAATTTTATTGTGTGCGATTACATCTTCGATAAAGATAAAATCTTTGCATACCTAAATCTTTCTGCTGAAGAACTGAAATTATATGAAAATATTTTTCCGCTGCTTTCAAGAAATTTAAGAAAACCCGATCTGGTTATTTACCTTCAATCCAGTCTTGATAGATTAATGTTCAATATTAAAAAACGTGGTAGAGCAATTGAAAGAAATCTTACAAGAAGTTATATAGAAGAATTAAGTGATGCGTATAACCACTTCTTCTTTAGATATAATTCTACGCCACTTCTTATTGTTAACTCGACTGACATAGACTTTGTAAATAATGATGAAGATTTTGATGAGTTGTTCCGCCAAATTTTCAGAGAAGATCGTGGTGTAATAGAGTACTTTAAACCGGAAGCAAAAAGTTTAGGATAAACAATATGCTGCGGTTCATTTTATATTTTATATTATTTTTTATTCTATTTCGATTGTTAAAATCAATGATTGGCATTTTTCTAAAAAATAGAAGAGACACAACAATTAAAAACAAATCGCAAAAGAAAAAATCAAAGTTTGAAGATGTTGAGGACGCTAAGTACATTGAGATCAAACCTGAAGATGAAAAAAAGAATTGATATAAAATGTCCGTCAAATCAATCTCATCTAATGCTTTAAATTTTATCCTCAAAAAAATATTTGCCGTCGCTGAAAATCCTGATAAAAATCTCGGTGATGCAAAAAAAATATTAGTCATTCGTCAGCATAACCAGCTTGGTGATATGCTGGCAGGGGTTTCGCTATTCAGAGCAATCAAAGAAAAATATCCTGAATCTCATCTTACATTATTATCCAGCATTGATAATCATTATGGCGTTATAAAAAATAAATTTATTGATGAGTTAATTATCTTTGATAAATCAAAAATGTTTAATCCTGTGGAGCTGGTTAAATTCTATTTTACAATTAGAGAGCAATTTGATCTTGTAATTGTTCCTGTAACAGTATCAATATCTTTCACAAGTAATTTAATTGCAAGATTGTCTAATAGTAAGATTAGAATCGGACCTAAATCTTTGGACGGAAAACCGAATGCAAGTGCATACTTTTTTGATCGGAGGGTTGATATTGATTGGTGCAAGTATCCTGATTCAAATGTATCCGAACAGATCCTTGAAATTGTAAGACCTTTTGGAATTGACACCAAAGATTTAAGCTCTGAAATCTCTTTTGATGAATCAGATATTGATATTGCTAAAAAATTTCTTTCAGAAATAGAAAAGAACTCAAAATCAATTTTAGTTGGATTGCATGTCGGAGCTGGTAAAGCGCAAAACAGATGGTCTTTAATAAAGTATGTTGAGTTAATTCAAAAATTGGACAAAAGTTATAATTGTGTTTTTTATTTAACAGGGTCAGATTCTGACAATGACGAATTAAATTTTGTAATTGTTAATTCCCAAGTGAAGCTGCATAAATATCTGAATAAACAAATTCCGCAAGTTGCTGCTCTAATTGCAAACTCAGATCTATTTATTACAAATGATACGGGAATTATGCACGTTGCAGGCACAACTACTACTCCTCAAGTTTCTTTATTTGGACCAACGAATCCATTTAACTGGGCACCTTGTGGTAAGAATAAAATATTTATACGTAAATCGGATTTGATTGATGATATTGAAGTTGAAGATGTTTTTTGCGTTTGTAAAAATCTTCTAGAAGTTAAATGACTTTACCAAAAAAAGATAGATTTGCTGCAATTGATATAGGCACTAACTCTTTTCATCTTATTATTGTTGAAGTTAGAAAAGGTGGGAAATTAAAACTTTTAGACAGAGAAAGAGAATTTTTAAGACTAGGTTCAGAACTTGGTGAAGATTTAAGTTTTATTTCTGAAAAAGAAATAGCAAAAGCGATTTCTGTTTTAAAAAACTTTTCTAAGCTTGCGAATTATCATAAAGCAAACCTAAGAGCAGTTTCTACAAGCGCAGTAAGAGAAGCAAAAAATAAGGATGAATTTATTCAAACGGTGTTTGTGCAAACAGGAATTAAAGTTGAAACAATTGAGGGAACTGAGGAAGCAAATCTTATTTTTCTTGGAATGAAGAACGCCTTATCGATTAGTGATAAATCGGTTTTGGGAATTGATATTGGAGGCGGTAGTACAGAATTTATATACGGGGTAAATGGCAATCCTGTTTTTGCAGAAAGTGTAAAAATCGGCGCAGTTAGATTATCAAAAAAATTCTTTCCTGATTTCATAATTACCGATTCAGCTGTAAAAGACTGCAATGGATATGTTGAACAACAGATTAAAATGAACAGCAGGATTCAAACTAATATTAAGATGGATTTTGCAGTTGGATCATCCGGTACTGTTGATACAATTTGCCTTATAAAACAATTTCAAAAAGAAGCTGATATCAGACCCAAATTGAATGGATGCACTTTTGATAAAGCTGAGTTTGATGAAATTTATTCTTTTGTGATGAATTTAAAAAATCCAGAAGAGAGAATGAAAGTCCCCGGAATAGAAAGTAAACGTGCTGATATAATTCCTGCGGGATTAATCATTCTAAAAAAAGCTTTTGAACTTTTTAACATTGAGAAAATGGTTTTATCTGAATACGCACTTCGTGAAGGTGTTGTATATGATTTAATTAATAAGAGTAAACAGGTTACCTGAATACGGTTTTGCCTTCAAACAACTCATCTTTTTTAATACTTACTACCTGACTATATTTGTACACAAATTATTAAGAGAATATGAATAACATCCGAAATTTTTGCATAATTGCACACATTGATCATGGTAAATCAACGATAGCCGATTGTCTTTTAGAAACTACTGGAGTTGTTTCTGCGCGTGAAGCTAAAGATCAAATATTAGACGACCTTGAACTTGAACGTGAACGTGGTATAACAATAAAATCTCATGCAATTCAAATGCACTATCGTGCAAAAGATAAACAAGAATATGTGCTTAATTTAATTGATACTCCAGGACACGTTGATTTTACTTATGAAGTTTCTCGTTCACTAGCAGCGTGTGAAGGTGCCGTTCTCGTTGTTGATGCTGCGCAGGGAGTTGAGGCTCAAACAATCAGTAATCTTTATCTTGCCACGGATGCTGGATTAGAGATCATCCCGGTAATAAATAAAATTGATCTACCAAGTGCTGAGATTGATAAAGTCTCAAATCAAATTATTGATCTTATAGGCTGCAACAAAGAAGATATAATTTTAGTTAGTGCTAAATCCAAAATTGGAATTGTTGATCTTTTAGAAACTGTGATAGAAAAAGTTCCGCCGCCAAAAGGCGATCCAAATGCACCATTACAAGCATTGATTTTTGATTCTGTGTTTGATGCATACCGTGGTGCAATAGCTTATGTCAGAATTTTTCAGGGTACTTTAAAGACTAACGATAAAATTCGATTCTTTAAAGTTCATAAGGAATCTGTAGCAGAAGAAATAGGTACACTTGGATTAAAAAAAATCAAATCCAATGAATTATCTGCCGGCGATGTTGGATATCTAATTGCAGGAATAAAAGATGTTCGCGATACTAAAGTTGGTGATACAATAACGCACGTCAGAAACGGTGCAAGTACACCACTGCCCGGTTATAAGGATGTTAAACCAATGGTTTACAGTGGCTTGTATCCAACTGATTCAGATGAGTTTGAAAATTTAAGAGATGCATTAGAAAAATTTTGTTTGAATGATTCTGCTTTGATTTATCAGCCTGAAACCTCAGTTGCACTTGGATTTGGATTTCGCTGCGGTTTTCTTGGTTTACTGCACATGGAAATTGTTCAGGAAAGACTTTTAAGAGAGCACGGACAATCAATCATTACAACGCTTCCAAACGTTGAATATATTGTTCATAACAAGAAGGGTGAAAAAATAATTGTTGATAATCCTGCTGAGATGCCGCAGGTGGGAAATATTGACAGAGTTGAAGAGCCTTATATGAAAGCGCAAATTGTTACTCCGAGTGAGTATGTTGGCAACATAATGAAAATCGCTATGGATAAACGCGGCACTTACATAAACACAACTTATTTGGACCCAACACGTGCCGATTTACAATTTGAATTTCCATTAGCAGAAATAATTTTTGATTTTTATGATAAGTTAAAATCATCAACTCGCGGTTATGCTTCATTTGATTACGAATATATTGGTTACCGTGAGTCGGATTTAGTGAAGCTGGATATACTTTTAAATGGTGAACCTGTTGATGCCTTATCGATGATTGTTCACAGAAGCAAATCATTTGAGTGGGGAAAAAAAGTAAGTTCAAAGTTAAAGGATTTAATACCACGACAGATGTTTGAAATAAATATTCAGGCTGCAATTGGAACTAAAGTAATTTCAAAATCAGTTGTTAAAGCTTTGCGAAAAAATGTGCTTGCAAAATGTTACGGTGGTGATATTTCCAGAAAGAGGAAACTTTTGGAAAAACAAAAAGAAGGCAAGAAGCGAATGAAACAGGTTGGCAATGTTGAAATTCCGCAGGAAGCTTTTTTAGCAGTATTGCAGATTGACGATTAACAGAATTTTTGGAGGGTACTTAAAAAATGAAAAGGCTAATAAAAATTTTAATCTCGGTTTTAATTTTAGCTTTAATTTTAAAAATATTTGTAGTAGATGCTTTTAAAATTCCAACCGGCTCTATGAAAGACACTTTACTGGAAGGGGATTTTCTTCTCGTAAATAAAACTGCATATTCAATTTCTACTCCGCATCAAATTCCTTTTCTTGGAGAAAGATTATCCAGAACAGAATTGATTAAGACAGGTAAACCTGAATTTAATGATGTTATAGCATTTGAGATTCCAGCCAACATATATGATCCTGCATCTGAAGAATATTCTGTTTTAATTAAAAGAATTATTGGTCTGCCTGGCGATACTATTGAGATTAAAGATCAGGAATTATATATCAACCGAAAAAAATATCGGACACCATCATTTATAAAAATAAATTTAAACGAAACCCCAATTGAAAATGTTAACAAAGATTTGTTCCCTTATAACAATAAATGGTCATTAGAAAATTATGGCCCGATTGTGGTCCCTCAAAAAGGGATGAAAGTAGAACTTGATCCGCAAAATATTCTTCTTTGGCAAAATGCAATTAATACAGATTATGGTTCAAAAGTAATCAGTGTTGAAGGGACAGTAATAACACTTAATAAACAGCCGATAAGAGATTATATTTTTGAAAAAGATTATTATTTTGTTCTTGGTGATAATAGAAAAAACAGTATAGACAGCCGTTACTTTGGATACATTCCGGAGGAATGGATAATTGGTAAAGCGTTTATGATTTACTGGTCTCAGATTCCTACTCAATCATCCGGAATTTCAGAGTATTACAATTCAATTAGGTTTAGCCGATTGATGCAATCAATAGAGTAAAAAAAATAGCTGATTAATTTTTAAGCTTGATATTGTTCTCCCAATTCGTAGTTTTACGAAAAAAAATTACAATGAAATATACCCTTATACTTTTAATAATCTTATCGACACAAGTCTTTACTCAGGAAAAATTCTTTATTTATTTTAAAGATAAAGGAACTGAGAATTCTAAATCCTTAAACAAAACTAGTGCGGCTTATATCCAGGCCGTTCAGGATCTTTCCCCAAAAGCAGTAGAGCGTAGAATTAAAAATATGGGAGAAGATTTTATTAATTATGAAGACCTTCCAATCAACAAAAATTATATTAATGAATTAGAGGCACTTGGAATCCAAATTATCCGCAAACTTAGCTGGTTTAATTCTGTATCAGCATATTTGACTTCGGATCAAATGGAACTGCTGATTAAGCTTCCATTTGTTAAAGCCATTGAATCGGTAAAGAAACTTTATTTCCAGAATGATCCGTTGTTAAATTCAGAACAGCAATTATTTAAAGAGATGGATCACAATTATAATTATGGTCTTTCTCTTAAACAGATGAGTTTATCTGATGTGCCATTAGTTCATTCAAAAAATATCAATGGACAAAATGTTTTAATTGGAATACTTGATTCAGGTTTTGATTGGCAACTTCATAACTCATTAAAAGATAGAAATGTTATCGTGGAGTATGATTTTATTTTTGATGATTCAGTAACTGCAAACCAGACAGAGGATAGCCCAACTCAAGATAGTCATGGAACTTACGTGTTTTCAATACTCGCTGGATTTGTGGATAGCGTATTAATCGGACCAGCATTCAATTCATCTTTTATACTTGCAAAGACAGAGGATATAAGAAGTGAAACCCACATAGAAGAAGATAATTATGCCGCAGCATTAATCTGGATGGAGTCATTAGGTGTCGATATAACTACAAGTTCTCTCGGTTACAATATTTTTGATTCAGGTTATTCTTATGCTTATTCAGATATGGATGGCAGAACTACAATTGTAACAAAAGCTGCAGAACTTTCTTATCAGCGCGGTGTTTCTACTTTTACTGCGGCAGGAAATGAAGGAAATAATTCATGGGGTTATATAATTGCACCTGCAGATGGATTTGGGACAATAGCAGTTGGTGCTGTAGATGAGTTTGGAAACGTTGCAAGTTTCAGCAGTCGTGGCCCAACATTTGACGGAAGAATAAAACCTGATGTTTCTGCTCAGGGTGTTGGCACATTTGGTGCCATTGCGGGAACGGATAATGGATATAGATTTGCTAATGGAACTTCAGCCGCAACTCCAATAGCAAGCGGGGTTGCTGCATTACTTTTATCTGCTCATCCGCATCTAAAGAATACTCAGATTAGAAGCATCATTCTCGAATCATCTTCTAATTCTGTAAATCCAAATAATCAAATTGGATATGGAATTATATCTGCAAAGGATGCAATTGAATTTCCAAATCTTGAAAAGCAGGGTGCTGAATATTTATTGCATAAAACTTTTTTAGATGAAAACATAATTGCAAGTTCAGTGAATATTGTATTTCAAATTGCTGATGATCTATTCCAGCCATTTCAAATGATTAAATCCGGTGAATATAATTATACCTACACGTTTCCCACAAGAAATAATGGTGATCTGGTTGAGTTTACTATCGTTTACAGCGATAGTCAGAATAATAGTTATACATTACCGCAATCAGGAAAATATAAATTTAATTATGGTTCTGATATAATTTCATTAAACCTGGATATTGAAACTCCCAATTCAGATTATGAAGTAAGTGATTTTTATCCAAATCCATTTATTCCGTCACAACACAGAACTACCAGGATAGATTATTATTCATCAGAAAAAGAATTATTTAAACTATTGTTGATTGATGGCTCAGGGCAAAAAGTTAAAGAAATATCAACCAATACTTTTATAGGTGAAAACTATTTTGAATGGGATGGTATTGCAGATCGTGGTTATCTTTGTGCAAGTGGAGTATATTATGCTCTAATTCAGCTCGGTGATAAAGAGTACGGTAAAAAATTAGTTCTGTTAAAATAAATTTGAATTCTTTTTAATTAAATCAAAGATTTAAAAATGACACAAATATTATTCCCCGCACAAAAAAAGTATTTAGAATCTTTTAGAAAAAAGGGAGACGATTTAATACTTGAAATGGAGCAATATGCAATTGAGCATAATGTTCCGATTCTCGATTGGCATTCGGCAGATTTTATAGAAAAATTAATTCTCATAAATAAACCTGATAGAGTGCTGGAAATAGGAACAGCTATTGCTTATACAACAATAAGAATTGCAAAATGTTTACATAAGGGATCGGTTATACATTCCATAGAAAAGAGTGAAGACAATATCAAAATTGCTCTGGAGAATATTGAAAAATCAGGTGTAAGTAAAAAGATAAAATTAATGCATGGCGATGCGTTAAGTGTTATGCCCCAGCTAAATAAAAAATATGATTTTATTTTTCTGGATGCAGACAAAGAGGATTATAAAAGATTATTCGATTACTCAATGATACTTTTGCGGAAGGGCGGCGTTATAGTTGTTGATAATCTTTTGTGGCATGGATATGCTGCTTCAAATCGTGTTCCTTCAAAGTACAGCAAATCAACCAAGCACATAAAAGACTTTAATAAATTATTTATACTTCAGCAAAATCTTGATTCAATGATCATTCCCATTGGTGATGGTATTGGTCTAGGAATAAAAAAGTAGTTATGTTAAAACCACCTCCAAATATTCTTGATGATGTTGAAAGAGTTTCCGGTACATCATTAAATAAAAAAAATGATCTTCTAATTATTCTTGAAGCCATTAACACTGGTGAAAAGTTTGAAGATTTTGAAAAATTATCTTTTACAGGAAAGTATGTTAATGGATTATTTAGGGTTTTGGCGAATAGCACTAAAATACCTGAAGTGGAAAATGTAGATCATATAAAAAAAGATTTGTCTGAAAATATGGAAAAAGTAATTTCGCAGCTAAAAGGAATTGCTTTAATTATGAATGAAAAGAATAAAATATTGATTGAAGAAAATTATTTACAACTTTCTCAAGATTCTCTGCAAAATCTTAGGCTATTAGTAGAAGATTTAGATATCATAAAAAAATATCTTAATCATCTAAAAAGAAATTAGTGCCTTTAAAGACGGTAGTTGTTAGTCAAGTTTTTTTGGGAACTATTCCCAAATATCAGTCATGCTGAAACGAGTTCAGCATGACTGAACAACCTAAGTTTTAGCAATCCACTTTTCTAAAGCTGACAACAGATGCGTCATCGCAGTTATTAATGGCTGATGTTGAACTTCATCAATATCCTGCAGAATTTCTTTGTGTATTTCGATATAAGCTTTATTTAACTGCTGAACAAGAACCTGACCCTTTCGTGATAAACATACTTTCATATTTCTTCTGTCATTCGGGTCAATTTCTCTGATGATATATTCTTTTTGAACGAGCCCGTCTATGATTCTGGTTAACCTGCTCGGACTTAGATTCATTCTCTCAGCGATTGCCTTATTATTAATGCTCTCATCAGAACCAAATAATCTTAAGCACCTGAATTCAGCCTGTGTTAGACTATGAACTTCAGCCAAACGAATTTCTTTTTCCTGACAATTAGCTAACAAACTAAAAGTTAAGTTTGCTAATCTTTCTGCATTATGATTTAATTCCATAAAAGTTCCGTGTTATTTGTAGATGAATTATTGTCTATGACAAATATCGATAATAAAAATAATTAAATCAAGCGTAGATATAATTTTTTTATTAAAAATATTTCTGATTTGGCAAGAGTTTGATTAAGATTTGTCCGTTGGTAAGATTTGATAATTCAATATTTATCTTTTCAAAATCATTTGGTCTTATGAAACAATTAAACTTTGCAATGCTGGAGTATTCAGAATCAGCAATGATTGCAGCATATTGATTAATGACACGATGCACGTGACTTACAAAATTAAAATCAACATCAATTTCAATTTGCTGAAAAAGTGTTTTAGTAAACATTTCAGATTCCTCTAAAACATCAATAGATGCCTTGTAATAGGCTTTCCCCAACAGTCCCACCCCAAGCTTGGTTCCTGCAAAATATCGCACTACAATCGCCAATACATCGCTTAAATCAAAATGCTCGATTGCATTTAATATCCTAATTCCAGCGGTACCTTTTGGTTCCCCATCATCAGAATATTTTTCTTCACCACTCTTAAGTTTGTAAGCGTAGCAATGATGAGTCGCATCGTAATATTTTTTTCGGATTTCAGTAAGATAATTTAATGCAGTTTCCTCACTATCAACAGGATAAACTATTGCTATAAATTCTGAACCCTTTTCTTTGATTGAAGCAAGTCGGAAACGTTTTATTGTTTTTATTTGTTCAGGTAACATTGTTGTGCGATTGAATATTCTATGATAAAAATATTTGTTTATCAATATCACTATTCCTAAAATAAGCGTTTGAAAATTTAAATCTAATTTATTTTGGTTTGACGGAACTTTGGAAAAAGAAACAATAATTATAAAAGGTGCACGCGAGCACAATTTAAAAAACATTGATGTTGAAATCCCGCGCGATTCATTTACTGTAATTACCGGTTTATCCGGTTCAGGAAAATCTTCTCTTGCATTCGATACAATTTACGCAGAAGGACAGAGAAGATACATCGAATCACTTTCCGCTTACGCTCGCCAGTTTTTAGATATGCTTGAAAAACCGGAAGTGGATTTGATTGAAGGATTGAGTCCGGCAATTTCAATAGAACAAAAATCTACTTCAGGCAATCCGCGTTCTACAGTTGGAACTGTAACAGAAATTTATGATTACTTAAGATTGTTGTATGCACGAATTGGTATTCCACATTGTTACAATTGCGGCAAACCGGTAACGAAACAAACATCGGCACAAATAATTGATACGATTATTCAAAATCAATCAGGTAAAAAAGTTTCTGTACTTGCGCCGATGATTCGTGGAAGAAAAGGACATTACCGTGAACTTTTTGAAGAAATAATTTCTGATGGATTTTTAAAAGTTCGTGTTGATGGTGAATATCACGAAATTGAAAAAGGATTTCATGTTGATCGTTACAAAATTCACAACATAGAAATTGCTGTTGATAAAGTTAATGCAAGTGAAAGATCTCGCGGAAGATTAACCGAATCTGTTGATGTTGCTCTTAATTATGGAAATGGTATTGTTATTATTGATGAAGATGGCAGTGATAAAATTTACAGTCGGCATCTTGCTTGTTTAGATTGCGGAATTTCATATCGTGAACTTGCACCAAATTCTTTTTCGTTCAATTCACCTTATGGTTCATGTTCCGATTGCGAAGGTCTTGGAGAAATAAAACAGCTTGATATTAATTTGATTATTCCGGATTGGGATAAATCAATAAATGAAGAAGGAATTGCAGCACTCGGTAAACCAAGATCAATTTGGTTCTTCAATCAATTAGAAGCTGTTGGGCAAAAATTTGGTTTTGATTTTGATACTCCGTTAAAAAATCTAACTGAAGAACAAAAAGAATTATTACTTAACGGAAGCTCAGAAAAAATTTCTTTCACATACAATTATGGAAAAGGAAAACCGGTAACATATCTTCACAGATTTTCCGGCGTGATGAGTTATCTGAAAAATTTCTACTCAACTACAACTTCAAATCATATACGCGAATGGGTTGAAGCTTACATGAATTCTGCAACCTGCCAGACTTGTAACGGCGGAAGATTAAAGAAAGAATCTTTATCTGTAAAGTTTGCTGGTAAGAATATCAGCGAAGTAACAAAACTTTCAATTACCCGTTCAGCAGAATTTTTTTCTAAACTAAAATTATCGGGTAAAGAAGCAATCATTTCAAAACCAATTCTAAAAGAAATTAATGAGCGATTAAGTTTTCTTTTAAATGTTGGATTAGATTATCTAACTCTTGATAGATCGGCCAGAACATTATCCGGCGGTGAAACACAGCGAATAAGATTAGCAACACAAATTGGTTCTCAGCTTGCCGGTGTGCTTTATGTTCTGGATGAACCATCAATCGGATTGCATCAAAGCGATAATATTAAACTTATAAACTCACTAAAAAATCTTCGTGATCTTGGAAATACTGTTATAGTTGTTGAGCACGATAGAGAAACAATTGAAAGTTCTGATTATATAATTGATCTTGGACCTGCGGCTGGAGTTCACGGCGGAGAAGTCTGCATTGCTGGTGAAACTGCTGATCTTCTGAATTCAAAGAATGGACACGAATCTTTAACGCTTTCTTATTTAAATGATAAAACACGAATTGAAATTCCTCAAAAGCGAAGAGAGGGAATTGGTAAATCGTTAATCTTAAAAGGTGCAAGCGGTAACAATCTTAAAAATGTTGATTTAAAAATTCCACTTGGAACTTTTACATTGATTACAGGAGTTAGCGGTTCTGGAAAATCTACATTGGTGAATGAAACTCTTGTAAAAATTCTGATGAAGAAGATTTACTATTCAAAAGTTGTTCCGCTTCCGTATAAATCAGTTGAGGGTTTAGAGCATATTGATAAAGTAATTGAAATTGATCAATCACCAATTGGAAGAACACCACGCTCAAATCCTGCAACTTATACAGGATTGTTTACTCACATACGTGATCTTTTTACACAACTGCCGGAATCCAAAATGCGGGGTTACGCAACCGGCAGATTCAGTTTTAATGTTGAAGGCGGAAGATGCGAAAATTGCGGCGGCGATGGTTTGAAAAAAATAGAAATGAATTTCTTGCCTGATGTTTATGTTCTTTGTGATGTTTGTCAGGGAAAAAGATATAACCGGGAAACATTACAAGTACTTTACAAAACAAAATCAATTTCAGATGTTCTTGAAATGCGTATTGATGATGCATTAATCTTTTTTGAAGACTTGCCAAGAATAAACAGAAAAATAAAAGCTATTCACGATGTTGGACTTGGTTACATCAAACTTGGTCAGCAGGCAACAACACTTTCAGGCGGAGAAGCACAGCGTGTAAAACTTGCAACAGAGCTTAGCAAAGTTAGCACCGGTAAAACAATGTACATTCTGGATGAACCAACAACCGGGCTGCATTTTGAGGATGTAAGAGTTCTCTTAAATGTTTTGAACAAACTTGTTGATAAAGGAAATACTGTTGTAGTAGTTGAGCATAATCTTGATGTGATTAAAACTGCTGATTGGATTATCGATCTTGGTCCCGGTGGTGGTGAGTTTGGTGGAAAAATAATTGCTGAAGGAACTCCCGAACAAATTATTAAAAGTAAAAAAAGTTTAACTGGAAAGTATTTGGTTAAGGAGTTGAACAAGACCCGGTAATGTCATTGCGAACGAGGCATCGAGTGAAGCAATCTGTTTTTTCTTTAATATTAAATTGACCCACCTAAAAAAATCTTTTTAATTCTATTTCCTCTTGATGATTGATACTCACTTATTTAGTTTGGTAATGAAGTTTTAAGGAAATAGTTTTTGTTAACTTTAATTTCAAATACGCCAGCACAAAAAACCAGTCTAAGAAAATTAATATCCAATCAGAAATTATTATTACATAATTTGATTAAAACAATTATAGTTTACACAAACGTTTTTAACAGAGTAATTGGAGTGAAGAGGCTGTTAGAATGAAATTTACTAAGATGATATATATGCACGCCCTATTTTTAAATATTGTGTTAGTGAGCGAAAAACAAAACAATTGGAAGATATATATGCAGCTGCACGCATATCTACGTTCCTTGACCAATAATTCAGTGCAGGATAAGTAATAGTTAGCCCATTAAAGTAATGGTTGACAATAGGCATACATTATTATTAATTTTATAATAAAAAATCTACAAGATGAAATATTTTGAGTGGAACGAAGAAAAGAACGAAAAACTTAAAAGAGAAAGAAGTATTTCGTTTGAAATAATCGTTAGTCAAATTGAATTGGGATATTTACTTGATATTGTAGAACAACCGAATATAGAGAAATATGAAAACCAAAATATATATGTAGTTGAATATGAGAAGTATGCTTATTTGGTTCCATTTGTAGAAGATGCAGATAAAGTATTTTTGAAAACGATTATTCCAAGCAGAAAAGCGACAAAAAAATATTTAGAAGGAGAATAAAATGAAGTTGGACAAAGAAGAAAAAAAGTTACTGAATTCATACGAAAAAGGTGAATGGAAATCTATAAAAGATTTTGAAAAGAAAAAGTTAGAACATCAAAGCTATGCTAGGAATACTGCTGCAAAGAACAAAAGGATTAATATTCGTCTTACAGAAAAAGATTTAGCAAATTTAAAAGCTAAATCATTAGAAGAAGGTATTCCATATCAAACATTAGTAGCAAGTATAATTCACAAATATATTTCTGGAAAATTTAAAGAAGTGTAAAACATAATTTATAAAAATGGGCTAACCAGCAATTCAAGCCGATAGCGTTTACACCTTTGGCAGTTTTGAGTTTTTAGAATTAGTAGTTACGTGTCAGCTAACTTGTTCAAAGTTGTCATTGCGAGCGATTCGCCGTGGCTAACTCGAGTGAAGCAATCTGTTATAAAATTTATTTTAAGAATTATTTTATATTGCCACGACCTTCAGGTCGTGGATAGAATTTTAAAAAATTATTTTAAAATGCTGTATAAACTATCAATAAGTAGTTTTAGCTTTGTTGCGTCATTATTTTAATATTACGTTTTAATATAGCATTTCGTTTTGAGTCATAAAATTTTAATTATGAGTTGATTTATGGAAGATAATAATAATGTGATACCACCCGAACAAATTAATGATTCGGAACCTTTGGATTTACCAGAGGAAAAGAGGAAAGTTTATACAGATCAAGGTGATGTAGAAATTGAATCTTTATATCGCAAATGGAAAGATGGTGATTTAAATATTCAACCAGATTTTCAGAGAGGATTTGTCTGGGATATAATTAAAGCCAGTCGATTAATTGAATCTATTCTTCTCGATATTCCTTTACCAGTAATTTATTTATCACAAGAAAAAGATGGTCGAGAGTATGTTATTGACGGTCAACAAAGATTAACTTCATTTTTTTCATATATAGATGGTAAGCTTCCTGATCCGCTTCTACCGTTTGGCAAAGATTTTAGACTTAACAATCTAAATGTAATTACCGAATTAAATAGTATTTATTATAAAGACCT
>JBBQSH010000046.1:0-21714 GCA_038214015.1 Ignavibacteriales bacterium
TATCAAGATTTAATTGTTCTAATCTAAATTTTATTGCTTCAACCGGGTCAGGCAAATCAACAGGATAATTTTTCTCTTCGTATTTTTCTACAAGAATTGTAAGTAAATCAAGTTCATTATACTCATCAGAATCTATTTTCAGATCAATTTGCATCAGCTCATAAATTCTTTTAAGAGCCGCATTGTATTCTTTTTTTGTTCTAATCGGTTTTAACATAACTTATTTCCTTAGTATTAATTTTATCATATTCTTTGTGCAAACCAATCCACACAATAAATATGATACCTATTTTATATTCAACATCAACAATAAGCCGGTACGAATTACCCTTAATATTAAATACAACCCTTTTGTTTGTAATGATTGAAGCATTGCGATACTGCTTTTTCAATTCATTAAGGGAACTCCAAATAGCAATACGAACTTCACCAAACCAGGATTTTAATGGTTGTTCGGCGTCTGGAAATTTTTTCCAAAATCCAACAAGTGTTGTTCTAGAAATTATTCTCATAACATTTCATATCCAATATAGCAAAAGTTCCCAATATGGGAAAGATAAATATTGTTATTTTTTAATCAGCACTAAATCTAAAGTAGAATTGTAAAAGACCTACTTTGTATTTGATTTGCATCTAAACTTCTGATAATCCAATTCATTGGCAGTAAATTTAATTCTTGTGGAATGAATCGATTCTTAGGTAGATTTACAGTATTTACCTAAGAAATGATACAAATCCCTCCTAAAATAAATTCCTAACTTGGTTCGATTTCAAGGTAGATTTGTTATATTTACCTTGTAAAAGAACCAAGAGTTAAAATGGAAGAAATAATCAAGATATTTGAAAAAAATAAGGGTTATGCTCGTATGGTGGAGCTAAAGAAAGCGAATGTTCATACGAGACGAATTGCTCAAGCTGTAGAACAAGGCATAATTGAAAAAATAAAACCAGGTCTCTATAAGCTTGTAAATTATGATCATGATGAACATGAAAGTATGGTTGAAGTATGTCATGCTAATAAAAGAGCGGTTATTTGCATGCAATCAGCTGCAAGTTACTATGAGCTAACAACATTTAATCCATCAGAAATTTCGGTTGCTGTTCCAAATAATACGGATAAATTTGTTCTTAGTTATCCGCCAATAAAAGTTTATTACTTTGCAGATAGTTATTACTCGCCAGGAATTGAAATCCTAAAAACAAAAAGCGGAATCGTAAGAATCTACAACAAAGAAAAAACAATTGGTGACCTTTTTAGGTACATAAAAAAAATAGGTGAAGACATCGCTGTCGAATCACTAAAAACATATCTGCAAAATCGAAAAGAAAGAAATATTCCAAAGCTTATTGAGTACGCAGAAATTTGTGGAGTAAAAAAGAAAATTGAACCGATGATAAAGGCAATACTATCGTGAAAGAGAAAAAGGAAATAAAAAATATTGCAGCATCTGTAAAAGAAAGATTAAGAAACATTTCAATTCAATCTGGAAAAGAATTTCAAAGTGTTGTTCGCCAGTATGTTCAAGAACGTTTTCTTTATCGACTTTCCGAATCAATGTA
This sequence comes from Ignavibacteriales bacterium, assembly GCA_038214015.1. Classification (GTDB taxonomy): domain Bacteria; phylum Bacteroidota; class Ignavibacteria; order Ignavibacteriales; family Ignavibacteriaceae; genus IGN3. The sequence continues at coordinate 1,561 of JBBQSH010000046.1, forward strand.
CTCAAACAATCTTATTCTAAAAGGTGCATTACTATTTATAGCTCACGATATAAGCAGAAATAGACCGACTAGAGATATTGACTTTCTCGGATCATCAATCTCAAATGAGATTGATGATATTATAGCAATTATAAAAGAAATTCTTAACACTAAGTATCAAGATGGAATTAATTTTGATCCTGATTCAGTTGAAGGTGAGAACATAACTGAAGATGGCGATTATAAAGGTGTGAGAATTAAGTTCTATGTATTTCTAGAAAATTCCAGAGAAAGGATGCAACTTGATATTGGATTTGGGGATAAAATTACTGCTGGCCCTGTAGATATTGAATTTCCAACTATACTTGATTTTCCTGCACCAAAATTAAAAGTTTATTCTATCGAAACCGCAATAGCTGAAAAGTTTGAGGCAATTGTATCCCTTCAATTGCAAACAAGCAGCATGAAAGATTTTTATGATATTCTGTTTTTGCTGAACATTATAATTTTAAAAAAGAAACGTTAATTCAGGCAATTATAACAACATTCAACCACCGATCAACAGACATAGCATTAAGTAAAACAATCTTTGAAGATCAGTTCATAAATAATGAAAGGTTTCAGAATCTTTGGAAAGCATTTATTGATCGAAATAAATTAGAAAATAAAAAAACATTTTCTGAAATAGTCTCCCAAATCCAGTCCTTTATCCAACCTGTTTTTGATTCTAAGACAAAGAATAACTGGAATCCGAGTAAGTGGGAATGGGAATAATTTAAAAAATGAATTGTACCCACGGCAGGAATCGAACCTGCGACCTGCGGTTTAGGAAACCGTCGCTCTATCCCCTGAGCTACGTGGGCAAAAAATAATTACTGTGTAAATTTAACAATGAGCGAGTAACATTCATAAGGAACTTCAAGATTAATAAAAGAATTTATTTTTTAATAATATCTGCAACGGAATTTAAATAGTAAGTTGGTTTGATTTCTGAATTTCCATTTGAATAATGTTTAACTCCTGTTGAAACTAAAGCTGTATCAATTCCAAACTTGTTTCCCATCGCAATATCCGTTTCAAGTCTATCGCCTATTAAAAGAGTTTTTAATTTATCGGAACTAAGCCGTTTCATTACTTCATCCATCATAAACTTAGAAGGTTTTCCAAAGTTCAATTCAAGTTTTCTATGTGTGCGTTTTTCTAATGCAGAAATTGTTGATCCGGCATCCAGAACTTCCCCACCTTCAACAGGACAAGTATCATCAATATTTGCTGCAAAAAATCTTGCGCCATTCTCTAAAGCATTAGCCGCGATTTCTAATTTTTTATAATTCAGTGTGCGATCGAGAGTAACTATAAGTATTTCAATCTTAGCTGGATCTTCGGAATAATTTAGACCTGCTTCAGAGATTTCCTTAATAAATATATCTTCACCAATAGCATAGAATGTCGAATGTAAATAATTATCTCTTAAATAATTTTTTATTACATAAGTAGAGTTCAGTATTTCGGATTCTTCGATATTCAAACCAAATGATTTAAGAAATGTATAATAATCCTTAATAGTCCCGGTAGTTTTGTTGGATATAAAAATTAATTTTCTGCCACATGCTTTTAGACTATTAATGGTACTTTCGGCACCAGGAATAATATACTCACCGCGATAGACAGTACCATCAAGATCGAAGATATATGAATCATACTTGTTTATCATAAAATCTAATTCGTTGCCTTAAAAACTTTGAAAGATTTAGCAGCGATCGATTTGATTTGAGAGTTCTGATTGTCTGAATACAATTCTATCACTTCAAAATCAAGCGGAATAGAAACTTTATTTTCTCCTAAATTAAATGCACAAATTATTTTCTCATCCTCAATAACACTTTCAAATGCAAAAGATTTTTTTTCGTTATCAGAATAAATAAATTTAATTGTGCCGGTTTTTAGTTCTTCATTATCATTTCTGACTTCAATAATATCTTTATAAAATTTTAAGAGGTCACCGTTCTGTTCAACTGAATATGAACCAAAACCGGTTTTAAAACCTGAATTCTTATCAATCACTTCATTATCATAAACTAAATCATGCCAAACCATAGGCTTGCGGTCATGCGGATCATCGGCGCCCCACATACCAACTTCATCACCATAATAAATCATAGGCGCCCCACGATAAAGTAGTTGAAATGCTGCTACCAGTTTTTGTTTTTCAATATCATCACTCGTTGGCTTGCCTGGATTATAATTTGGATTGTTTTCATTTGCATTGTGCTCGTATTTACGATCAGGATTTTTTATCATTGATGAAAGACGTTCGGTATCATGACTTGATAATAGATTTTGGAGCGTATATAAATTTTGATAGGGATATGTTTCATCAATTTTTTGCAGTCTTTCAATAAACTCATCAACAGATATTTTATTTTTTTCTGCAATAAAAAAATCATTTACAGCAAAAGCGAAGTTGTAATTCATCAGTGCATCAAAGGCTCCATCATCAGAAATAAAATCAGGAGAAAGCTCCCATAACTCACCAACAATTAAAGATTGATTATTTATTGTCTTTACAACATTGCGCCATTGCTTCCAAAATCCAATAGGAACTTCTCTTGCAACATCCAAGCGCCAGCCATCAATTCCGTCAGATGGATTACCATCGCCATTGGGATCCATCCATTTTCTTGTAGAATTAAAAATATATTCCTTTGGTCCATCAGCAAGATCTTCTTTGGTACGATTAAATTCCGGTAAAGATTTGATATTCCACCAACCTTTGTAATCAAATTCATTTTCTAAAGTTATTGGATCATCAAATGCATCAATTAAATACCAGTCTTTATATTTAGATTGGTCCTGATAGTTAACAATATCATTAAAAGCCCAAAACTGCACTCCTGTATGATTAAAAACTCCGTCAATGATAATTTTCATTCCGCGATTATGTACTTCATCAATTAGCTTAAAAAATAATTTATCTGCTTCTGTAAATTTCCAGGTATCCGGTTTATCAGGAATTTCTGAACTTATTATTTTTCTATCTTCAAAAGGATCAGGTCCAAAGTTTACATCGATATGATGAAAGCTTGATCCATCGTATTTGTGCAGAGATACAGCCTCAAAAACCGGATTAAGATAAATTGCGCCAACGCCAAGATCCTTTAAATAATCAAGTCTGTCAATAATTCCTTGAATGTCACCGCCATATCTTCTTTCATAGTAGTGATGATCATTTCTTCCGTCCATCTTGTGTCCCCAATCAGATTGTACGAACCAATTACTGGTCCATTTAGTAACCGTCCAGCCTTCAGGAGTTTTTTTATTGTTAATAAATACTTTTTCTGCGTCGGGATCGTTTAATGTGTCGCCATTAGCAAATCTTTCAGGAAATATTTGATACCACACAACACCTTTTGCCCACATTGGTACTTTTTCTTGCTGAGGAAAGATTGAGATAGAAATTACGAGCAACAATAAATATATTTTTACTTTCATAATCCAAGTTCCTGTTTCATTAAATCCAAAGTTTGAGTAATTGTATGAGGTTTATATCCAAGTTCACTTTGTGCTTTAATTGTTATCAAGCCAGATTTCAGGGGTCTTCTTGCAGGTTGGTTTAATTCTTCTGTTTTTATCCTGGTTATTAAAGATTTATCAAGATCAAAGAAATCTGCAATCATAATTGTAAAATCATATCGTGTAAGAAATTCATTCCCGCCAATATTATATATGCCTTCTTTGCGAAGTTCTACTGTTTTATTAATTCCCTGGACAAGATCATCAATAAAAGTTGGATTGTTTATTTGATCGTCAACTATTCTTATTTGCTTTTTTGCCCGCAACGAATCAACAACCCATTTAACAAAATCAGGGCGACTGTATTTTGCTGTACCATATAAAACGTTTGTTCTTAAAATTGTGTACTTGATACCGCTTATCTTTAGAACATTTTCACTTGCTAATTTTGTGCGAGCATAATAGCCAAGCGGATTCGGAATATCATTTTCAAGATAAGGTCCATTCTTGCCATCAAAAATATAGTCAGTCGAAATATGAATAAGATGAGAATCTAAAACTCTTGAAGATTCAGAAAGATATTCAACACCTTTCACATTTATTTTCCAGGCAAGTTCTCTTTCGGTTTCACTTAAATCAACATTTGTAAATGCAGCGGCATTGATAATAAAATCCGGACAGAAATCCTTTACTACTTTTTTAATTTCGTTTCTGTTTGAAATATCACTTTGAACATACTCAAGTTCATCAAACACAAATTTATCTTCAACAGAGGTAGCAAGTAGTTCAACATCATTTAGTGGCGAGTAAAACTCAATTACACGCTGACCGAGCATTCCGTTTGCACCAACGACAAGTATTCTTCTTTTTATAAGATTTACAGGAGACATAATAATTACAGTAATTTATTTTCTACAAATTGCTCTGCTTTTTCAGCAGCGCAGGTTAATGAATCAATAGCATTTTTATTTCTAATATAACTATAAAAAAAAGACGCCCCAAAGACATCACCGCAGCCTATAATATTTGGATTGCTAATTTTTCTCGCAGCAATAAAGTAAGAGGCAATTTTATTTTGATTTTTATAGTAAACTCTTGCCCCAATATCTCCTTTTGTTACGCAAATGATTTTAACTCCAAAGCCAAATATCTCTTCAACAATTCCAATTTCATTTTTTTTAAATGATAATGTATATAATTCGTGCTGGTTAACCTGAATAATATCCAAACACTTTGCCCAACTTTCAAAGTCAGGGATTAATCTAAATTCTCTCTTAAAATCTTTATCTAATCCACGAGATAAAGTATGAATATCAATAAAGATCAATCCTAAATAGTTCTTTCGGATTTGCATCAACTGATCAAGAGTAATATCAAATCCGGTAATCATATTAATCAGAATCCCATCAAAATTATTCAAATCAGAAAAACTTAGAGAAAGATTATTTGTAATGTTTTCATACGCCTCGTGTCTTTCTTTATCTTTTTGCAGATTAAGATGAACTCGTGGAATATTTTCAACTTTCTGAAGAAACTTATTATTCACTTTTTCAAATTCAGATTTGAAGTAGTTGTAAGTTTCATCATCAAACTGTGAACAAAGAAATATTTCATCATCAACTATTTTAAATCGATTAATTGCTGAGATTGTATAAAATATTCCACCAGCACTTATTAGCTGTTCAGTATCAGATTTAATAAAATCCACAACAGAATGTCCGATTACAAGTAATTTCATTTTTATAAACTTTGTTTAACCAAAATTACTATTCATTTTAGTACTATCTAAATCACAACTATTAAATATGTGTTAAACGAAATTCATATTTCAATCAAAATGCTATATATTTGAATTCAAATCTGACAAAAATTTTATTATGAAAATCGGAATAACTTGTTATCCTACATACGGCGGTAGCGGTGTAATTGCTACAGAATTAGGCAAGGAATTAGCTTTACGCGGACACGAGGTTCACTTTATCAGCTATGCACTTCCATTCAGACTTACAAAATATGTAGAGAATATCTTCTTTCACGAAGTTGAAACAAGTACTTATCCTTTGTTTGAATTTCCACTTTACAGTTTAGCTCTTTCAAGTAAAATGATTGAAGTTGCGGAGTTTGAAAAACTTGATTTACTTCATGTTCATTACGCAATTCCACATGCAACATCGGCCTATCTTGCAAAACAAATTGTTAAGAACAAAAAACTTAAAATAACAACCACACTGCACGGAACCGATATAACGCTTGTTGGATTAGAGCCTTCATTTCTACCGCTTGTTAAATTCAGTATTGAACAGAGTGATGGAGTAACTGCAGTTTCAAGATTTTTAAAGGAAAAAACGCTAACAAATTATTCAATAGAAAAAGAAATAAGCGTTATCCCAAATTTTGTTGACACTGATTTATTTAAAAAAGTTTCAATAAATGATTGTGCATTTAGAAAACATATTGCACCAAACGGTGAAAAAATATTAGTCCACACATCAAACTTTCGCCCGGTAAAAAGAGTTACTGATGTAATTCGTATTTTCGATATCGTACAAAAAGAAGTTCCATCAAAACTTTTACTTGTTGGAGATGGACCTGACAGATCTGAATGCGAAAGATTAACAAGGGAATTAAATCTTACGGATAGCGTTAAATTTTTAGGCAAGCAGGATGGATTAGTTGAAATTTTAAGTTCATCCGATGTATTTTTGATACCATCCCAATCGGAAAGTTTTGGGTTGGCTGCTCTAGAAGCAATGTCTTGCGGTCTGCCGGTTGTTAGTTCAAGTGTTGGCGGGTTGCCGGAATTAGTAAAACACAATGAGTGTGGATTTATTGCAGAGATCGGTGATGTTGAAAGAATGGCGAAATATACGCTTGATCTATTAACAAATGATAAGAAGTATGAGATTTTTTCTCAGAATGCTCGCAACAGAACTTTAAATAATTTTGATAAATCAATTGTTGTTCCTATGTATGAACAGCATTATAAAAATATTTTAGAACAATAAGATGATAATTTATTGCGCCGGACCAATTAAAGGTAATACAACTTATCAGGAAAATTATTCTGAGATTGTAAGAATTGTTGAATCAATGGGGCACACTGCCCTATCAGAAAAAAGCAGCAAGTTTAGTTCTACAATTCTTTTGAGTGACAAACAGATTTATACCCGCGATATTAAATGGATTGACGGAAGTAAAATTGTAATCGCTGAGGTTTCGGGTCCTAGTTTAGGCGTGGGATTTGAAGTTTCTTACGCATTGTTTGTAAAGAAAATACCTGTACTCGCAGTTTATCATGATCAAGCAGGACAAATTTCTTCTATGATAACAGGTTGTACAAATCCGCAATTACAGGTAAAAAAATATTCTAATGTTGATGATCTTACAAGCATTATTAAAAATTTTGTTGTAAGTAACGGCGGCACTTGAACGAAGAATTATTTATAGAAAACTGGCTAAGTAAAGTTCAGTCTTCTTCAATCCGACAATTTCCTCTTCATTTTATTGATGAATCTCAACTCGATATTGTATCAATCCCAATCAAAACCTTAGTAATTGGGCAGGAGTTTTTTGGCGCTTACGAAATTATCGCAACAGATGGAGAATCTGTTTATCATGCTTATAATTATGATGAAGCAAAGTTTATAGTTTACGGCTCAAAAGAAAGAAATGGGAAATCATATATCCCAAAGGATAGATCTATGATTAAAACTCTCGTTGATTCCTACAACAATTATTTAGATGATCTTCTCACTCAGATTAAAAATGATTATAAAAAGATTTTTAAGGATGGGAAGAATGTTAATGCAGTTTCAAATGAAATTTTTAAAAAATTAAATCTAATTAGGTATTAATTTTGGCAACCGAAGTATCACAAAAGATATACGATTACTTTTCATCTCTTTACGGTAAAGATTCTGCTGATAAGTATTTGCAATTTATCGAGCAGGACAGCACACAATATATTAGAGTTAATACTGCTAAAATTTCAAGAGAAGAATTATCACAATTACTTTTTGAAAAATACCAAATAAAATCATCGCCAATTAATCATTTTGAAAAAGTATTAAAAATTGTTGAAGGCAATGAACGAATAGGAAAAACTCTAGAGCATGTTTTAGGATTTTATTACATCCAATCGCTTTCTTCAATGATGCCGCCGCTAATCCTTAATCCAACAAGCGATGATATTGTACTTGATCTTTGCGGAGCACCGGGTTCTAAATCTACACAGATGGCTGAGATGATGAACAATCGTGGAGCACTTTTAATTAATGAGGTTGATAATGAAAGAATCAAATCATTAGTATTTAATCTTGAACGAATGAATGTTATAAACTCATCAGTTATTCATTCAAAAGGTGAAGTTCTAAGCAAAGTTTATGACGATCACTTTACTAAAGTGCTTGTTGATGCACCATGCAGTGGACTTGGAATTATTCAAAAAAAAGGTGAAGTAAGTAATTGGTGGTCATTAGATCACGTTGATAGGTTGCAGCATCTGCAAATGAGGTTATTAATCGCTGCAATTAAAATGGCTAGAGTTGGAGCAGAAATTGTTTATTCCACATGCACACTTTCAGTGGAAGAGAATGAATTAGTAATAGATAAGATTTTAGAAAAATATCCGGTTGAACTATTAGGTATAAATTTGCCAATCCCATCACGACAGGCTTTTACAGAGTACGATGGAAAACAACTAAATCCAGAGTTAAAAAAAGCTGTTCGCATTCTTCCATGGGAAATTGATTCTGATGGTTTCTTTTTAGTAAAGATGAGAAAGATTGATGTAACTGAATCTCCTGAGAAAGAAAATGTAAGGGAAACAGAAAACAGAATTGTTAAAAGCAATCATAAAGAAATTCAGCAGTACATAAATTATATTTCCGAACACTTTGGCGTTGATAGAAAAGTTTTGGATGATTACAAATATATTTTTAGAGGTAAGGATATATTTTTTGTAATAAAAGATTGGGATGAAGAGCATATCGGGCTATTCAATCGAATTGGATTAAAACTTGGAACACTTGATAAGAAAGACAGAATTACATTTAATTCTCAAGCTGCTCAGGTTCTTGAAAAACACATCACGAAATTTATTTATCATTTAAAGAACGATGATGAACTAAAATATTATTTAACCGGATGGAAAATTAAAGATGTTGATATTCCTATTGGACAATATGTTGCTAAATATAATAACTGGATATTGGGCACGGCAGTAATGACTGTTGAAGGATTAAAAAGCAGATTTCCCCGCACAAAACGCACACAAAAATTTGAGTTTTAGTTTCTTATCTTAATAGAATCATCTTTTTCGATTCGATCAAATTGCCAATTTTTAATTGGTAAAAGTAAATACCGCTTGCAATGTTAGGACTGGAGCCCTGACCTACTACAAAATCAACTTCATAGATTCCTGGAGATTTGTATTCATCAACAAGAGTTGCTACTTCATTTCCAAGAACATCATAAACTTTAAGCTGCACTCGAGCTCCTTCGTCCCTCGACTCCGCTCGGGATGATACGCTCAGGGTGATATTCGGGATCGTGAATTTAATTTTTGTACTTGGATTAAATGGATTTGGATAATTCTGGTATAATTGAAATTTGTCAACCTTTACAATTTCATCTTCAACTGTTGTTGGATTAACGGGAGTTAAACTTATTAATCCTTTATCAGGCGTAATCTTTGCAAGTACAACCCAATCTATATCTTTCTCTATAACTTCAAGAGTATCAACAAAATTACCCTGCTGCAATTTCACATAATTCCAATCTCCCGGAACTTTTATGTAAGCACTCAAAGGATAATTGAAGATTTCATCATTTAAATTATCAGTTAATGTTATCTCGATTAATTGGTTTGATGATGAAATAATTTGATATTCTGCTGCATCTCTTTCTTTTATATAACGTGTAATATTTCCAACTGTTTCAACCCAAACATCTTTTGTTGATGATCTTGCCCAAAGAAAATCACACAATGAAATAAGCCATTCATTTGATATGGGTTCATAAATTCCCTGTCCAACTAATTCGGGCAATTGAAAAAATGGTACCACATCATGAATGATTATAATTCCCCATTTACGATTATCGATTGAATTTTGTGTCCATTCAAGAAAAGTAAAAAGTTCATCTAAATCATCTTCCACAGAATTTCTAGGCAAATCAAATAAAACAACTTTAGCCTTTAACCCATACCATTGTTCTTCAGTTAATGATGAATCATTCGGAACTTGTCCAAGTGTTCTTCCATTCTCATAAAATAAACTTGCAGCGGAATCAACATAACTATTATGAAGTGTGTATGGATAGTTTAATGAAATACATTTTTCAGTTGGGATTTTTTGTTCTATAAATATTTTGGATTGATATAATTCATAAAGTAAAGTGCTGTCATCATTCACATCACCCCAAGGTAGTGAAGTAAGATCGTAATGCCGCATTGTATGTGAGCCGATCTCATGTCCTTCTAAAGCCATTGATTGAAATCCAGGCCACGTTCCATATCTCCATATCGTATCCTGATTTTCGTCAGCGAGATATGGTGGAAGCACATAAAACGTTCCTTTAAATCCATATTGATTTAAGATTGGTCTTACGTTTTCATTATGAGATAATAATCCATCATCAAAAGTTAAACTAAATGCACCTTGCCTGTCATCTGCATAATTAGTAAAACTTAATGATCCATAGTTTTGAGCAAATGAAAACTGAACTAAAAGGAATAAGATTATGGGTAATTGTTTGATCATCTTTAATATTTTTTTGTAGCTAAAAGATATTCTTTTTTGATTAAATAACTTACTCAAAAATGATGCCTTCAATCATTAATTATAAAACAAATTTTAACATCATAATGCTCGTTAGAGCGATTACGTGATTGATTTTGATAATTATTATCTTGCGCCGTCTTTTTTTGATAATTAAGAACTTACACAATGTTAAAGCCTAAATTATTTACTACTCTTAAAGATTACTCTTCTAAACAATTTTTTGCAGATCTATCGGCCGGTACAATTGTGGGGATTGTTGCTCTTCCACTAGCAATTGCATTTGGTATTGCTTCCGGAGTTACACCTGAAAAAGGATTAATAACAGCTATCATTGCCGGGTTTATAATTTCATTACTTGGCGGCAGCCGCGTACAAATCGGTGGACCAACAGGAGCATTTATCGTTATTGTTTACGGAATTGTTCAGCAATATGGTGTTAATGGTCTTATCATCGCAACAATTATGGCGGGCGTTATTCTCGTAATTATGGGATTAGCAAGATTTGGTTCTGTTATAAAGTTTATTCCGCATCCTGTTGTGGTTGGGTTTACAAGCGGAATTGCGCTATTAATATTCTCTACACAAATAAAAGATTTTTTTGGATTAGCTATAGATAAAGTTCCTTCAGAGTTTTTTGATAAATGGATTGAATACTCATTCAATTTTTCTACAATAAATTATTATGCATTTGGAACTGCTGCACTTGCCCTTTTTATTATAATAATTTTTCCAAGGATCACTCATAAAATTCCCGGATCAATAGTTGCACTTTTAGTTACCACAGCACTTGTTCAAGTTTTTCATTTCCCTGTTGAAACGATTGGATCAAAATTTGGAGAACTCCCTTCAGCACTTCCATCTCCAGTTTTTCCACAGATAGATTTTGCAATAATTAAAAATTTAATCGGTCCGGCTACTACAATTGCAATACTTGCTGCAATTGAATCTCTGCTTTCCGCTGTTGTTGCTGATGGAATGATCGGGGGAAGACATCGATCAAATATGGAATTAGTTGCACAAGGTATTGCAAATATTATAACTCCATTGTTTGGCGGAATTCCAGCAACCGGAGCTATTGCACGAACTGCAACAAATATAAAGAATGGCGGAAGAACTCCAGTAGCAGGCATTATTCACGCTATTGTACTTTTACTAATCACACTTTTCTTTGGACAATATGCAAAGCTAATTCCGATGGCAACTCTTGCCGCAATACTTATAATTGTTGCATACAATATGAGTGAATGGCGATCATTTGTAGGAATATTTAAAAGTCCAAAAAGTGATGTCATTGTTTTACTTACAACTTTTGGTTTAACAGTAGTATTTGATTTAACAATTGCAATACAAGTTGGAATGGTGCTGGCAGTATTTCTTTTTATGCGTTCGATGGCAATGGTTACAAATGTTGGAATTATCACACGAGAATTAAAAGATGATGATGAAGAATCAGTAGATATAAATGCAATCCAAAATAAAAAAGTTCCTGATGAAGTTGAAGTGTTTGAAATAAATGGACCATTTTTCTTTGGAGCAGTTTCAAAATTCAGAGATGCAATGCGATTTATTGAAAGTCCGCCAAAAGTATTAATTATTAGAATGCGAAATGTTCCTGCAATAGATGGAACTGGAATTCATGCACTTGAAGAAGTTTATCACGAATCTATAAAAAAAGGAACGCAACTAGTATTATCCGGTGTTCACACACAGCCCCTTATGGCTTTAGATCAATCAGGATTTCTAAAAGTTATTGGCGAGCAAAATGTATTGGGAAATATTGATGATTCGTTAGATCGTGCTAGAGAAATTTTAGGGTTAGACAAAATGGGAAGACCAATAGATTTTGAACCGACTGTTAAAAGAGATAAGAAATAAGATTAGTGACTTTTTGTGCCTTTGTGTTTTGGTGGCAGAAAATAATTGCCACTAAATCTCAAAAACACTAAACAACATCAAGAATTAAATTAAATATTCCTTCAAATACTTTCCCGTCCATGAATTTGTATTTTCAGCAATCTCTTCAGGAGTTCCAGTCGCAACAATTTCTCCACCTTTATCACCAGCTTCCGGACCAAGATCGATAATATAATCGGCACATTTTATAACATCTAAATTGTGTTCGATAATCACAACAGAATTATTTCTTTCAAGTAAAAGTTGAAAACACTTGAGTAATTTTGAAATATCATGAAAGTGTAAACCTGTTGTTGGTTCATCAAAAATAAAAAGTATGTGTCGCCTATCCCTTTGAGAGGTTAGATATGAAGCAAGCTTTATTCTCTGTGCTTCTCCTCCGGATAAAGTATTTGATGGCTGCCCAAGTTTAATATAACCCAAACCTACATCCGCTAGAACTTGTAATAATTTTATTATTCTATCATTACCATCAAAGAACATTAACGATTCATCAACGGTCATATCAAGAACATCAACAAGATTTTTCCCTTTGTAAGTTATTTCACGAATTTCTTTTTTGTATCGTGTTCCATTGCAATCATCACATTCAAGATAAAGATCAGCAAGAAATTGCATTTCAACTTTTATATAACCGTCACCCTGGCAGGTTTCACATCTTCCGCCCGGAACATTAAAAGAGAAGAAACCTGGTTTATATCCACGAGATCTTGCCTGATGTGTAGATGCAAATAAATCACGGATCAACTCAAACGCTTTTATATAACTGATTGGATTTGATCTTGGCGATTTACCAATTGGTGACTGATCTACAATTACAACATCATCAATATACTCGCCGCCTTTTATATCATCATACTTTCCGATGAACGATGGTGCATTACCAAGATACTTTGCAAGTCCGGCATAAAACACATCGTGAATTAGTGTGCTTTTACCTGAGCCGCTTACACCTGTTACTACAACAAATTTATTTAAAGGAATTTCTATTGTAAGATTTTTAAGATTATTTTCTTTTGCCCCGATAATTTTAACCGATTTACCTTTTCGCTCATTTCTTTTTTCAGGAATTGGAATGGATAACTCACCGGAAAGATATTTACCAGTAAGTGAACTTTTATTTTTAATTATCTCATCATAATTTCCGATTGCGACAATTTCTCCACCTTCAATGCCAGCCTTAGGACCCATATCAAAAATAAGATCCGCTTCCTTCATCATATCTGCATCGTGTTCAACAACTAAAACTGAGTTACCTATATCTCTAAGATTTTTTAAGATACTTATCAGCTTTGCATTATCACGCGGATGCAGTCCAATACTGGGTTCATCCAATACATAAAGCGTTCCAACTAAAGCTGAGCCAAGCGAAGTTGCAAGATTTATTCTCTGTGTTTCTCCACCGGAAAGAGTATTGCTGTAACGATCTAATGTTAGATAACCAATTCCAACATTATTTAGAAAAGTTAATCGCTTAATAATTTCTTTAAGAACTCTTTCAGCAACACTATAATCGTAATCTGAAAGTTTTAACTCTTCAAAAAACTTTAAAGAATGTTCGATAGGCACTTGCACAATTTCATGGATTGATCTGTTTTCAATTTTAACTTGTAAAGCTTCTCTGCGTAAACGGGAACCTTTGCAAGCCGGACAAATTGTATACCCACGATAACGACTTAACATAACACGTACGTGAATCTTATAAGTTTTTCTTTCAAGCTCAGAAAAGAAATGGTCCAGTCCTTTGTACTTCCCAAATCCTTTTTTTACAAGTAATATTTGTTCGTCCGTCAGCTGTTTATATGGGATGTGAATTGGGAATTTATAATCTCTTGCGTTCTGGATAAGATCACGAAGATAGGTACTGTACTTTGCACCGTGGAATGGAGCAATCGCGCCATCAGCAATTGTAAGATTTGGATTTGGAATAACAAGATTCATATCCACGCCAATTACTTTGCTGAAACCCTGGCAAACCGGGCAAGCACCGAAAGGATTGTTGAATGAAAAAAATCTTGGTTCAGGTTCTTCGTATCTAACACCGCAGCACTCGTAAAACTTGTTAAACTCAAATTGTTCATTTGTGTCAGCATTGATCAGAACAATTCTATTTTCCCCTTCTTTAAATGTTACTTCTATCGAATCTGAAAGTTTTTCTCGCACTTCACCTTTAGTAATTTTAAATCTATCGACAACAACTTTAACATCTTTTTTATTCTTTGGTAACTTAACTTCGTCCTCATTCAGATCATAAAACTTTTTATTAAAATAAATTCTAAAGAAGCCACGCTTCTTCAATAGTTCAACTTCTTCCTTTACGGAATGTCCTTCGTGAGCGTGAAGAGGAAATGAGAGATAGAATCTTGTTCCATCTTCTTGTTGTTCAAGCCAATCGGCGACTGTTCCAGTAGTAGCTTTAGTAACAACCTTGCCGCATTGAAAACAAATTGTTTTCCCAATTCGAGCAAAAAGCAAACGAAGATAATCATAGACTTCTGTCGTAGTTCCAACTGTTGAACGAGAATTACGCGATCCTGTTTTTTGTTCAATTGCAACGGCTGGAGAAATTCCCTGAATCAAATCCACATCAGGTTTATTCATTCGCTCAAGAAATTGCCGCGCATAAGATGAAAGACTTTCAACATATCTTCGCTGTCCTTCAGCATAAATAGTATCAAAAACCAAGGATGATTTTCCGCTGCCGCTTACACCTGTAAACACTACAAGTTTATTGCGCGGAATTTCAAAACTTAAGTTCTTAAGATTATGCTCGCGTGCACCTTTAACAATTATTTTTTTTTCTTTTTGCTGTTTTTCTTTAGCCATTTTATGAATTGAAATACGGATGTGACAATTAACTGTATTCTGTTAAACTGCGGATATAATCAATTAATGATTATATCCGCCGAAAACCCTGATTTATTTGTTTTTGTTTTCTAATGACTTCAATCCCAATATCTTCTCATCCAAAAGTTTAATCTTATCGTTCAACTCAATGATTTTGTTATCTATCTCCTTATCAAACTCTTCTTTATCCCAATAACCGCGTTCTTCAAAATAACTTTTAAATAACCAGTTATGTTTTAGTGCTTCCATATTCTCTGCAAGCCGAGATGCAGATGTCTTTGCATCTTCAGTAACTACAACAAGATTATCCAAAATCTGGTTTATTGATTCACTCTCCTTACCCTTATCAGAGACCAATGAACCAAGTAATCCTTTTCCCTCAGAAACACTTTGCAGAACAGTATCAATACGAGTAACAACATTATTAATATTAGTAATAACATTCTCAACACCTTTTCCAAGATTATCAAATAAAGCAATTACTTCTCTCATATCATCAGTCAATGATACCATACTTTTATCTGCAGACTTAGTAAGATTTGTAGCTGCATTATACAATTGATCATCATTAAGAATTTTTCCAATTGTACCTTCACCCTTGTTTACTTTATAAACTATCTCCGAAAGATCTTTTGTCATATCTTTTGTATATGCCATTATTCCCTGCGTTTCTTCAATAATATCTGCAAAGCTTAAAGGTTCAGTCGAAAGTATTGTCCCTCCATCCACAATTCCTTCCGCATTATCCGAACCCATTGTTATAACAATAACTTTATTACCTACTAATCCTTCGGTTTCAACACTGGCTCTGGAATCCTTTTTTAGGAATGGACGGATTTCATCTTTTATACGCATAGAAACTTCAATTCTTCCCGTGCCGTCATTCACGATCTTCACACCTTTAACCGCACCAACATCAATACCGCCAAATCTTACAGATGCTCCATTACGTAACCCACCAGTATTCTGGAAGTATGTCTTAACAGTAAATGTGGATGCAAAAAGCTGGTCTTTATTTCCCAGAAGGAAAATAAGAATTACAAGTAATGTACTTCCGAGAAAAATGAATAATCCAAGTTTTGCATTCGCTAGATTTTTAAACATTAATTTCTCCTATTCTGATCTTCAACTATTTCATGACTAAAGAAATTCCGTAAAAATGGGTCACTTGAAGTTGTAAGTTCTGTTATGGTACCTGCATGCTGCACGATACCTTCGTTTAATACAATCGCACGATCTGCTATAATCTCTGCACATAATAAATCATGAGTTACAATTACAGACGTCATATTTAATGATTTCTGTAATTCTAATATCAGGGAACTTATTTCTTTGGAAGTAATTGGATCGAGTCCCGTTGTAGGTTCATCATAAAGCATTAGCTTTGGTTCAGAAATAATTGATCGAGCTAAACCTATTCTTTTTTTCATTCCACCAGAAAGCTCGGATGGCATTTTATCAATAGCTTCTTCCAGCGAAACTTTTTCCAGAACTGATTTAATTTTATCTTCTCTTTCTTTGGGAGTAAAATTAAAATGCCTGATTAAAGGAAACTCAAGGTTTTCTCTAACACTCATAGAATCATACAATGCAGCACCCTGAAACAAAAATCCTAAATGTTTTCTTACATCATTTAATTGTTTTGGGTTTAACTGAAGAACATTATTACCCTCAATATAAATTTCACCTGCATCCGGCTCTAATAATCTTACCATACATTTTAATAAAACACTCTTACCTGTTCCACTCTGCCCAAATACAACAAGGTTTTCATTTTCTTCAACAGTAAGAGAAACATTCTCCAGCACAACGTGTGAACCAAAAGCTTTAGAAACATTTTTTATATCAACAATAATATTCATATGATTTCAATCAGATTGTTGGCCATAACCATAAAGTTACTTTTACAAGTACCATATCAAAAATCAAAATCATTAAAGATGACACAACAACAGCAGTAGTTGCTGCTTTGCCAACACCTTCTGTACCATTACTTGCAGTATATCCTTTATAAGATCCAACTATTCCTACAATAAATCCGAATACGAATGTTTTTAAGATTCCAGGAATAGCATCACCAAATTCAACACCTCCAATTACCGAATCTATGTAGTAGATATAAGACATATTTTGCACAAGCACTACTGCAATAAAAGATCCGACAAATGCAATAAAGATAACATAAACAGTTAGCAGAGGAAGAATAAAAGTACATGCAAATATTCTGGTAACAACAAGGTATTTAAATGGGTTTACACCAGATACTTCCATAGCATCAATCTGTTCTGTAACGCGCATGGAACCGAGTTCCGCACCAATTCCGGAACTTACTCTTCCGGCAAATATTAATGCAGTAATAACAGGACCCAATTCTCTAACGATTGAAATTCCGACCGAGCCCGGTAAAAAGGCTTCCGCACCAAATCTTACCATAACGGGGTGCATTTGCATTGTAATTACTAATCCTATAATAAATCCTGTTACACTTACAATTGGAAGAGTTTTGATTCCCAGTTCATCCATGTGCTTACGAATTTGTTCTACTTCATAAGGAGGAATAAATATCTGTTTAAAGAATTGATATTGAAACTGCCAAAGACCTGCGATCATTTCAAAAAATTCCGTTAGCCGCTTACTCATAGGGCTAATTTTAATATTTAAGCTCTTAGAATTTTTCATTATTGATGATACATTTTTAGATAAGTTTTTAATTTGCCTGATCAAACTAAGAAAATTTTAGGAATAATTTTCAGGAATTTTTTCTGTCTGTGAATCATATCATACAGCTTTTAATAAAAGGCATTTTCATAGTGAGTTACGATTGGATTTGAACTATCACCAAGTATTATTGCCACTACATCAAAACGACAGTCAGCTTCCTCAATTTCTTTATCAAATAAATATAGTTCTGCCATTTTTTTTATTTGTTTAATTTTTTTTGGATTTATTGCATACTCTGGCTCTCCATATTCAAGATTGAGTCGAGTTTTAACCTCTACAAAAACTAACTGATTTTTATCATTTGCAATAATATCAATCTCACCATGACTGTAATGATAATTTCTTGCAATAATCTCAAAACCTTTTTCTGCAAGATACTTGGCGGCAACTTCTTCACCTTCTTTGCCAATATCTCTTTTGTTTTTTTCACTCATAGAAATTCTTCGTTAATAAATGATAGTTCTGATTGATTAGCACGTTCAAATATTTTTTTAAGAAATGTTTTTCTGTGAATTTTACAAGGTCCATATTTCAAGACCGCTTCAATGTGTTCCTTTGTTGAGTATCCTTTATTTCTTTCCCATCCATAATGCGGAAAATCTTTTGCAAGTTTCAGCATAATTCTGTCCCGTACAACTTTTGCAATGATCGAAGCAGAAGCAATGGATAATGATTTTGTATCTCCTTTAATAATTGGAATTACTTCAGCATCATAAGTAAAGGATTTATTTCCATCAACAAGAATTATATTCGGCTGCAATTTTAACTTTTCAACCGATCTTTTCATCGCGAGTAACGATGCTTTAAGAATGTTTATTTCATCAATTTTATTCTGGAAGATTACTGTATAAGCGTAAGCCAAAGCATTTTTTCGAATCACAATAAAAAGTTCTTCACGTAATTTTGCAGAAAGTTTTTTGGAATCATTAATTCTTTCATCGTAAAAATCGATTGGGAGAATTACTGCTGCGGCAACAACAGGACCAGCAAGCGGACCACGACCTGCTTCATCAGTTCCAGCTAAATAAATTTTGTCTTTAGTTAAATATTTTTTATCAAAATTTTTCATTTACCAAGATAAATTGCAATCAGACCAAGCACCATATTCATTTTTAAGATTTTACTTATCAAAGCTAAATTTTTTTCTTTTTTATCATCGTATAAAAACTTTAGACAAAGAATTAATAATGGATTTACCATTACCATTATGATAATAAAATATTCAACCTTATATAATTGAGTAACGAATGGATAAAATGTAAATCCAATTAAAACTATGCTGATAAGGAGGATTAGCCATTTTGATTTATCAATTCCAAACCAGATAGGAAATGTTTTGTAGTTTAACTTAGAATCTCCATCCATATCCTGAATATCTTTTACCATTTCCCTTATCAAATTAATTAGGAAAGCAAAGACAGCCGGAACAATTGCAGCATTTGGATTGTTAGCTGCAAATCCACCATAAATAAAAGCCAGTCCTGTAATTGCTGCAATCACTAAATTTCCAATTAACGGTAATTTTTTTAGATAAGCTGAATAAATGAATAGCATAACTATTGTTATAAAGACTATCACTAAGAGAATCCAGGATAAGTTTGCGACCATGAACACAGATATAAAATTCGTAGCAAGGTATAAGAACCAGGCTTCATTCTTCGTTATCACACCTAAAACTAAAACTCTGTTTGGATGTGAAACTTTGTCAGTTTTAACATCGTAAATATCATTTATTATATTGCCTGCTGCTGCAGTAAACGCTGCGGAAAGAGAAGCTAAAAAAATTATAAAGATATCCGTTTGATGACTTTGCGTTATCAATATTGAAACAACTACTACAAAAAATGTTATTAAAACATTTAATGGTCTGGTTATCCTTATGTATGCAAAGATTTGTTTTGAAAGGTTCATCTTAAAATAAAAAATGCTGTCACAAAATAATTGAAGCAGCACTAAAAGTGAAACTGTTAATAAATTATTTTAAAATTCATTTAATACACCAAAATGAATTTTGCCATCACTGAATGTGTCACCTTCGCCAAGTGCATAACTTACTCTTAAAACTCCTAAAGCGGTTTCAAGATTTAAACCTAAGCCAAAGCCATAAAGAAATTCTTCGGATTTTGGAATGTTTTTATCGCTCTCTTCCGGACGGAGATAATAGCCTGTATCAAAAAATAAAAAGCCGTAAGATCGTCTTGTTAACAAAGCACGATATTCTAAATTAGACCAGAAAATTCTTGATCCTAAAAATTGTTCTTCTCTATATCCTCGCAGTGAATTAGTACCTCCAAGCCTGTAAAGATCGCTATTTTCAAAAGTTGATCCTCGCAGCTCTCTTGCGTTTACACCTGCTGCAAGTACTTGTCTTGAAAATAATTCATAAAAAATGTAGAAG
>JBBQSH010000047.1:0-21694 GCA_038214015.1 Ignavibacteriales bacterium
ATCACGAAAATCATCATACTCATCAAAAGGATTTGCTGCGTGGTAAGCCTTTTTATAAAACTCTTCTGCGTGCTCAACACGATAAAATGATGAAGCTGTTCTTGTATCATATTCCACTTTAGAAAATATATAAAACTCAAACTCCGGTCCCCACCACGATTTATCGGCACCAGTAGTTTTCTTGAGTAACTCTTCAGCTTTCTTTGCAAGATATCTGCCATCCTGATTAAATGGACTTCTTTTTTCATCAGTCAAAACTATGTGTGAATAAAAAGTTAAGGTTGGGGCATCACGAAATGGATCTAATTTTCCTGTTGCCAGATCAGGAATCATTATCATATCACTGTTTTCAACTTTTCGAAAACCATAACTTGATCCATCAAATCCAACACCTTCACTTAAAAGTTTTTCAATTATGTTTGGATAAATCGGAAGCGTTATGTGATGTAATCTGCCTGTAAGATCAATTGCTTTTAAATCTATAAACTCAATTTTGTTTTTTTTGATTATCGATTTACAATTTTCAATGTGATTATTTTTCATTTTGATCTTTTAGTTGTTAAGATTTATTATAATGTTTAGAGAAAAAAATGAGATTGCCTCAAAAGTCAAAAGTACAGAATTGTCATTCCCACGAAAACGGGAATCCATTTTATTTTATGGATTTTGGATTCCCGTTTTCACGGGAATGACAAATAAAACTCAATTTATAAGACAACCTCAAATAAATAATTAACCGTTATAATTTAATGCTGCAACACCTGGAAAAATTCCTGTTGTGTCCAATTCTTCTTCTATTCTTAAAAGCTGATTGTATTTTGCAATACGATCAGTTCTTGAAGCTGAACCGGTTTTAATCTGTCCTGCGTTTGTAGCAACAGCGATATCGGCAATTGTTGTATCTTCAGTTTCGCCTGAACGATGACTGATAACACTTGTGTAACCATTAATTTTTGCAAGTTCAATTGCATCAAGAGTTTCTGTTAGTGTTCCGATTTGATTTACTTTTATGAGAATTGAGTTTGCAACTCCAAGATCAATTCCCTTAGCTAAACGATTTGTATTGGTTACAAATAAATCATCACCAACAAGCTGTATTTTTCCGCCAAGTTTTTCTGTCATCAACTTCCAGCCATCCCAATCATCTTCTGCTAAACCATCCTCAATAGAAACTATTGGATAATTTTTTACCCAACCAGCCCAGTAATCAACCATCTTTTCGATAGGAATTAATTGATTTGGAGCAGATTTAAAAAGATGATAAGCATTTTTTTCTTTGATAAAAAATTCACTCGCAGCAGGATCAATAGCAATACCGATATCTGTTCCAACTTTGTATCCGGCTTTTTCAATCGCTTCTAAAATTACTTCAATTGCTTCTTCGTTTGATTTTAAGTTCGGTGCAAATCCACCTTCATCACCAACAGCAGTATTATAACCTTTTTTAGCAAGCACAGATTTTAAAGCGTGAAAAGTTTCTGCGCCCATTCTCAATGCTTCTTTAAAGCTTGGAGCTCCAAATGGCATTACCATAAATTCCTGAAAGTCAACATTATTATCAGCGTGCTTTCCGCCGTTAAGAATATTCATCATAGGAACAGGAAGTGTACGGGCATTTACTCCGCCGATGTAACGATAAAGCGGTAATCCAAAAAATTCTGCAGAAGCTTTTGCACAAGCAAGAGAAACTCCGAGCATTGCATTTGCGCCAAGATTTCCTTTGTTATCTGTTCCATCTAATTCAATTAGCATATTATCAATTTCAACTTGCTCTGTAGCATCAAAATCGATGAGCTCATCGGCAATTTTTTCGTTAATATTTTCAACTGCTTTAAGAACACCTTTTCCGTTATAACGATTTTTATCACCATCACGTAGTTCAACTGCTTCATGTTCACCGGTAGATGCACCGCTTGGTACAGCAGCTCTGCCCATTACACCGCCCTCAAGATAAACGTCAACTTCTAAAGTTGGGTTACCTCTCGAATCTAAAATTTCACGTCCAAAAACATCAACTATTGCAGTCATTATTTTAACTCCTAATTTTTCTATTTGTGATTCAAAGTTTTATTTAATTTGCTTGTCAAAATTACCTAATTGGCTGTTAGAAGTGAAATTGTAAGGGCTAGAATTGTTATAATAATTTTTGATTTTTTCAAGAACACAACACATATTAAGTAAAGCTAAACTTTCAAACAGTCATTTCGAAGGAGTCATCGACTGAGAAATCTAATCCACACAGGGCAGTAAGATTTCTCTCCCGATAAATCGGGATCGAAATGACAAAGAAATCATTTTATCACAAATTATAATTGGGGGGGATAATTTTTGTTAATCGCTTTAAAAGTTTTTCTACAAATTTGGATAGCAGTGATTCTTCTTTATCAGAATGTTTTTCACTATAGCTTCTTATCGCTGAATAAATTCCTATATCCTCACCTTTTTCAATACTTAGATAGTATTTATGCGCCATAATATCATTGTACAGTTTTAAAGAGTTTGTGTTGGGAAAGTAATCAAACATTTTAAGTTTATTAAATTCTTTTATGATTGGATTATAAATTTTTTCAATCCATTCTTTTGAAGCAAAAGTTATTTCAACTTCATTTCCGCTTATCTCACTCAAATACCATTTGTGTTCTTCAATCTGTTTATAGATTGAATCAATGGAATATTGATCTGTTATCTTAAAAAAATGTTTTCGTATTTCTAGTGCAGTATTTTTTTCAAACTCTACAATTTTATTCAGCAGCTCAAAATGATTTTTATATTCTTGTTTAAAATACTTCTTATCCATTTCTAACATCGAAACAGACTTTATTTTTTCTTTTTTAGGATATTCTATACCGATAGATTTAATAGAATCATAAAAACATTTTATATCTTTTTTGACGTGATCATCAGAAATCTTTTTAAGAATTGTAATAGTTTCCGAATCCGATAAAAATGCTTTTAACTCTGTACGCGATTTCCCCTGCTCATCCTTAGTTTTGATAAATTTGATAAGAATATTTGAAAGTGAAGCATCACCCCAAAATATATTATTAAAGTGAAGATTAGCTAATAACTCTGCAGTTGCTTTATAGATTGATTTTCTGCTTGTATCCGAAAAATCCCATTTAAATAAAATTGAATGCGGAATTGATTTTGCTTCTAGAATAGTTACAATAAAAGCCAAACTTTCTTTTTCTTCAGCATTTATTTCAAACAAGTTTTTTTTGTAAAAGACATATCCGGCAGGAATCAAAGTATGAATTCCTTTTTGCAAAAGTTTTGTAAAAGTTTCACTTTCAAAGTAAGCACTTATTGCATTTGTCTGTTTTATTGCAAAAGAAAAATCCTTTGTTTTGATAAACCTGACAGTGTGTTTTGAGATGCCTTTTCTTACATCAAGAAATTTCACTTGCTTATCGTTCCACTCAATTAAGGGAGTATCCCATGGAAGATTTTCCAAATCAGCACGGTATTCTTGTTCAATATTTAGTACTAAATATTTTTTATCCATTTTTTATAAGATTCATTTAATATTTAAATATATACGATTAGAGGTTATACTAAAAATTTTGAGTGTTAAGTTCTGGTTAATATTTCTATTTTTGCTTTAAAAAGGGTGTCTTTTATAATTAAAACAAACTATCTTGCCAATAAATTAATAACAAATTTTTTATTTCTCATTTGCATTACGATACTCTCATATTATTGGTTCAGATTTCAGGATTACTTCTGTTTGCCAGGTTATTGGGTGAATTAGCTCAACGAATTGGTCAACCTGCTGTTGTTGGAGAAATTTTTGCTGGAATCATACTCGGGCCAACCTTACTAGGGAATGTACCAATGGTTGCTGAGTATATGGTACCAAATGATTCTGGCAGAAATTATCTTACAATCATCAGTATGCTTGGTGCTATGTTCTTGTTATTTATTGCAGGAATGGAAACTGATATTAAATTAATTAAACATCATTCCAAAAAAGCAATTAAAATTGCAGCTACTGCACTTTTCGTTTCGTTTGTTAGTTTATTTTTATACAGCTTAACAATTCCTGATAACCTTCTTGTAAATCCAAACGACAGATATGTGTTTGGAGCATTTATCGCAATCACAATTTCTGTTTCGGCAATATCCGTAATAGCAAAAGTATTGATCGATTTAAATCTGATAAGACGTGACTTTGGACAGTTATTTGTTGCAATCGGAATGATTGATGAAGCTGCAGCCTGGATATTAATTTCAATTTTTATAGGATTTGTCGGCGGGTTAACATCGAGCATTGGCGGAATTATTTTCTCATTTTCAAAGGTTATTTTATTTATTGTTCTTGGATTTGTAATTGGAAAGTTCTTAATAAAATATGTAATAACCTTTTTACAAAATAAAATAAAATTAAGGTATAAATTTTTAACACTAGTTGTAATTGTTATTTTTGTTTACGGCGCTATTGCAACGGCACTTGGTTTAGAAGCTGTGCTCGGCGCTTTTGTTGCGGGAATTATTTTTGGACAAATTCCTCACCTTTCCGATAAAACTATAGATAGACTTGAAAGTATAACCTTTGCAATTTTTGCACCGATATTTTTTGCATCAGCCGGCTTGCAAGTAAACATACTTGAATTTACTGATCCTTCTATTCTTACCTTAAGTGTTGTTTTGATATTGATCGCATTTTCATCCAAAGCGATAGGCGGATACGTTGGTGCAAGATTTTTTGCAAAAAGTGATCATTGGACATCAATGTTATTTGCTGTTGGCACTAATACCAGGGGTACTATACAAATTATCATTGCAACTATCGGGCTAACAGTCGGCTTAATATCTAAAGACATTTTTTCAATAATAATCTTGATATCAATTCTCTCTTCTATTATTTCTCCTATTCTGATTAAGCTGATTATCAAAAAAGTTGAACCAAACACGGAAGAACTGAAAAGAATAAAGCAAGAAGAAATTTATGCGGGAAGTATTTTATCAAAAATTAATCGAGTATTGCTTCCTATAAGAGTTAGAACCGACATCAACATTGAATCCGCAAAATCTATTGAGACGAATATTCTTGAAGCAATCGGATCAAAAAAAGATATTAGTGTAACTTTGTTCACAATTACTAATGAGAAGGAAAAAAATTCTGCTCAAACTTTTTTAGATGGTATTTCTAGTACTTTTAAAGTGGCAGAAATAAATAAAAAAATTGTTATTGCAGATAATGCACTTGATAAGATCATAGAAGAGGCACAAAAAGATTATGATCTGCTTGTAATCGGTGCTACAGAAAAACAGAATAACACTGAAATGGTTTTTAATACATTTATTGATAGCTTAATAAGATTTTCTCCATGCCCTTCACTAATTGTTCAAGGACATGCACTTTTGGAAGACAACAAATTCAAAAGAATTCTTGTACCTACTGATGGATCGAAAGCATCTAAACGCGCTGCAGAAGTTGCCTTTGCCATTGCAACCAGTGATGATGATGAAGTACATATTCTTAGAGTAATTGAAGAAAAAATTACTTTGGATGATTTTGAGCCTAAAGATCATCTGGTGGATAGGCAGTTTAGTTATGCCCAGGAAATTGTAAATGAGTTAAAGAGTATTGGCGAATCGTTATCTGTAAATACTTTTACCAGGCTTGAAATTGGGATAAATCCTGAGACCGTAATACTTAACATTGCAAAAGAAAACAAATTTGATCTGGTAATCCTTGGTTCTGATGTTAGACCAGGGTCCGATAAATTGTATCTTGGGCCGCGTGTTGAAAAAGTATTAGCAAATTGCATATGCCCGGTACTTGTAGTAAACTCATTTTAATTTTGTTATTAAATTAGATGCAATAATTGTCTTATTTCCAAGGATTTTTAGTAGGAAGTAGAAGAGAAAGTTGAAGCTAGAAATTACTCGGACCGGAAAATAATTTTAGGCTTAATTTGATTTGCGTCAATAATTATTTCAAAAACCTTTGATGAATTTAATGTTACTCGCTTCTACACATAATGATATTTTATTTCTTCTTGTTCAGATTTTTGTCTTGCTTTTATTTGCAAGAACTGGTGGTGAGCTTTTTAAAAGAATGGGGCAACCATCCGTTGTTGGTGAAATTCTTGCGGGAATAATATTGGGTCCTTCATTGATTGGTAGCATACCTCTTTTTTCCGAATGGATAATTGAAAATAACTCGTATGGTACAAATCTAATAGAAGTAATAAGTCTTATTGGAGCGATGCTCCTTTTACTAATTACCGGTCTTGAAACTGATCTTGAATTAATAAAACACCATTCACGCAGGGCATTCGGAACAGCAATCGGTGGTTTAATAGTGCCTCTCTTTTTAGGATTTATTTTTTGTTTTTTTATCCCGGATAATCTACTGGTTGATCCTTCAAAAAGACTTATTTTTTCTTTATTCGTCGCGACAGCCATTTCAGTTTCAGCAATTCCAGTTATCGCTAAAGTATTAATTGATTTAAAATTAATACGAAGAGATATTGGGCAAATTATAATAGCAGCCGGAATGATTGACGATACTGTAGCCTGGATATTGTTATCGATCGTTTTGGGTTTAATAGAGCTAGGGGTAGTTACAACTCAAAATGTATTTATTTCAATCGGAAAGGTTTTAGCTTTTATCTCTATAAGTTTTTTTATCGGGAAGTGGATTGCTGCTAAAACTGCCACATTTGCACAAAACTCTATACAGAGCGAATATAAATTTTTAACCATACTAATACTATTTAGTTTCGGATTTGGTGCAATCGCCCACTCTCTTAAACTTGAATCGGTACTGGGTGCTTTTGTTGCAGGAATAATTTTCTCACGCGTTCCAGCGATTCCAAGAGAATCTTTTGACCGTCTTGAAAGCATTACCTTTGGTTTTTTTGCACCAGTATTTTTTGCTTTTGCAGGATTAAAAGTTAGACTAGAACCACTGTTAAATCCTGAACTTCTTATAATTGGGCTAGGATTTATTGTGGTTGCCACAAGTAGCAAAATATTTGGTGCATATGCTGGTGCTCGCATTTTTGGAAAGACTGATCATTGGACCTCCTTAAGTTTTGGTGCCGGATTAAATGCACGAGGAGCTATTCAAATTATTATTGCAACTGTTGGACTTTCTTTTGGAATTATCTCAGATGAAATATTTTCATTGATTGTAATTATGGCGGTGGTAACTTCGTTAATGACCCCATTTATGCTTAGATGGACTTTAAAACACGTAATTCCTGAAGCTGCAGAACTAAAAAGATTGCAGCAAGAAGAACGATTAAGAGACAATATTTTATATAGATTTCATCGTGTTTTATTACCAGTAAGAATGCGTGAAATAAGCCATGCTACGCCAGCAAAAATAATCGAAGCAAAAATAATCGAAAGATTAGCAAAAAAAATTAGTTTAAATGTTACTCTATTTACAATATCAGATAGAAATAATAAAGCTGAAAGTCTAAATTTTCTTAACATTCTTGGTAGTTTTTTCAAAAAAATATCCATCAATAAAAAAGTAATGGAAAGTAAAAACACTCTTGAATGCATTCTTGATGAAGTTAGAAAAGATTATGATCTACTTATAGTTGGTGCTACAGAAAGAAAAAAAGAATCTGCTACTCTATTTAATCCGATTGTAGATAATTTAGTCAGGCTTTCGCCTTGTACAAGCATTGTTGTGCAAAGTTCCGGTATTTATGAGAATTGGTCCCCAAGTAGAATATTAGTTCCTTCAAACGGCAGTACAGCATCCAAAAGAGCCGCCGAAGTTGCCTTTGGAATAGCATATGAGAATGACGACCAGGTACATATTCTAAATATCATTGAAAATAAATTTGAACATTCCACATTGGATGTTGAAGGAAGTCTTAAAGAAAGAAGATTAACTTTTGCTCATCAAACTGTGGATAAGCTAAAAAAACTTGGTGAATCTTTAGGTGTAAACACATTTACGGAAATTGAAATTGCCGAAGATCCAGAGACCGCAATTCTAAAAACTTCATCGGATCTAAACATCGATCTGATCATATTAGGAACAGAAGTCCGGCCTGGTTCAGATAAATTATATTTAGGACCACGTGTAGAAAGAATCCTGAATAATGCTACCTGTCCGGTACTAATTGTAAATTCCTTCTAATTTTATCATCCTAAATCTTACTCTATCTTTTTTTATCTAACATTAGGAAATTAAAAAATATTATGAATGCAAAAGAAATTCTTGACAAATTAGTTAGTTCTAAATACCTGATTATTAATAATGATCAACTACATTCAGTTTTGGAAAATTCTGAAATAATAAGAGTCGAGGATACTCATCTTTCTGATTTTATAAGATTAATAAAGTATGATGAAAATTTATTTGTACAAGAAATAACATTTAAAAAAGAAATTATTTTAAGAAAGATAAATTCAATTGAAAACGCCGATAAGTTTATTCAAGAGCGATTAGATTACTATGAACGTAAATGGGATGGCTGCGGATGTAAGATTGATTATTATGAGTAACTATTTTGTATTATCATTTTAAGTACATTATTTTTTTTGTCATTTCGATCCCGATTTATCGGGAGAGAAATCTGAACTATATATTGTTATAGATTTCTCACTCCGAAAGCATTCGGGATCCTTCGAAATAACTTTTATCAAGAATTTCAATAAACACATTTTCTTGTCATTCCCGCAAAGGCGGGAATCCAAATAATCTAAAATAGATTCCCACTTTCGTGGGAATGACGGAACAGTTATCTATTCCTCATCCTCAAGCTCGTGTGTTTGAGTATTGTGCTCAACGCTAAATAAAAACTTTGCTTTAGGATTTTTTTCCTGCGCACTTGCAATTGAGTATTGCGACTCAGCAAGAAATACAAGTTTGTTATGCTTATCCATAAATAAATTGTGAGATCGTATTCGCATTAACTCGTTGATATCATCTTCCTTATCATAAATAACCCAGCAGGCTTTGTAAAAGTTCAATGGACGAAATCTGCATGCGGCTCCGTATTCATTCAGCAATCTGTACTCAAGTACATCAAATTGAAGATCACCAACAGTTCCTACAACTTTTCTGCTTCCGTTATTCTGAATAAATACTTGTGCAAGCCCTTCATCTGTAAGCTGCAAAATACCTTTATTAAGTTGTTTTGATTTAAATGGATCTTCAAGATGTAACTCTTTAAATATTTCAGGTGAAAAAGTTGGAATACCTTTGTACATAAAATTTTCACCCTCTGTAATTGTATCACCTATCTTAAAATTACCAACATCATAAAGACCAATTACATCGCCTGGAAAAGCTTCATCAATAGTAGTTTTATCCTGAGCCATAAATGATGCGGGATTTGGGAACTTAATATCGCGATTGAGTCTTACATGATGATAAAATTTATTTCTCTCAAACCTGCCGGAACACACACGCAGGAATGCAATTCTATTACGATGTCTTGGATCGAGGTTTGCGTGAATTTTAAAAACGAAACCAGAAAACTGTTCTGTTTCCGGATTGATTATTCCCATTGTTGTTTCCCTCGCTTGCGGCTGAGGTGCAATCTTAACGAAACTATCCAACAATTCTTTTACACCAAAATTATTTACTGCACTTCCAAAGAAAACCGGAGCAGTTGTACCGTTCAAATAATCATCTACAGAAAAAGAATCATAAGCACCGTGAATAAGTTCTATTTCTTCTTTAAGCTTTAATGCATCATCACCAAACCATTCAATTAATTTGGGATCATCAACACCATTAAACTTTTCAATTTCTTCTTCAATCCTTTGCTTGTTTGCTTTGAAAAACGAAAAAGAATTTTCATAAAGATTGTAAACTCCTCTAAAGCTTACACCAATTCCCATCGGATAACTTAATGGGCGAACTTTTATTTTTAACTTACTTTCTATTTCATCAAGCAACTCAATCGGATTTCTTCCTTCACGATCAAGTTTGTTTATAAATACTATAACGGGAGTGTTTCTCATTC
The DNA here is from genome assembly GCA_038214015.1 of Ignavibacteriales bacterium. Taxonomy (GTDB): domain Bacteria; phylum Bacteroidota; class Ignavibacteria; order Ignavibacteriales; family Ignavibacteriaceae; genus IGN3. The sequence continues at coordinate 9,951 of JBBQSH010000047.1, forward strand.
TGCAAACATTCATAAGTTTTTCTGTCTGCTCTTCAACTCCTTTAACACAATCTATAACAAGAATAACACTATCCACAGCGGTTAATGTACGATATGTATCTTCAGCAAAATCTTTATGCCCGGGAGTATCAAGCAGATTTATATTTACTCCATTGTATTTAAAACTTAATACCGATGTTGAAACAGAAATACCACGCTGCTTTTCAATTTCCTGAAAATCCGAAGTTGCAGTTTTTCTAATCTTATTTGATTTAACAGCGCCTGCAATTTGAATAGCGCCACTAAACAAAAGCAGTTTTTCCGTTAATGTGGTTTTACCAGCATCAGGGTGGCTGATAATTGCAAAAGTTTTTCTATTCTTGATTTCTTTAATGATACTCATTATAAATATTTCTTTTAATTTTAAACTTTCAGGATAAATAAAATAAACGGCTTGTTTAAAAGCCTAAATGAAGTGAAAAGACGAGCTAATAATTTTTATTCTTAAACATGATGCACAAATATAAGAATAAACCGTATAAAATATTTCTTAGATTTTTGTGAGTTTTTGCTGTTTAATATATTATGTATATAAGATAAACTCCACCTAAGATAACCAGAACACCACAAATTCTTTTTATCCACAAAATTGTTTTTGATTCTTCAGACCAGTTTAAGTATTGCTGAACTTTTTTTGATAGAGTTCCAGCCCCAACAATTACTGAACAGTGTCCAATACCAAAAGCTAATAGCAGCATAGATGCAGAAGCAAAACTTGTTTGTGCTGTTTGAAAAACTATTCCAAGTACAGGTGCCATATACGCAAATGTACAGGGACCAAGTGCAATACCAAATAGTAATCCGAGAATTAGTGCAGCTAATATTCCTTTTGATTTTGTTTGTCTTAAGCCTGCACTGTTCCAGTCAAATTTTATAATGTCTAAAAGATAAAGACCGACTAAAAAGAAGATTCCTGCAACAAGATAATTTCCAATTGCACCAACATCTCCCATCAATCTGCCAAGTGAAGCAGTGATAATTCCGATTGCGGCAATGGTAATTAGAATTCCAACGGAAAAGATAAGTGAAATATAAAATGTTCTGCCAAGCGTAATTTTACCTTGTGAACTTATAAATCCAACGACAAGAGGAATGCTTGAAAGATGGCAGGGCGACAACAGGATTGAAAGAACGCCCCAACCAAATGATGCAATCAATGCAATCCAATAGTTTTCGTAGAGTGCAGTACTTAATATTGTGAAAATTTCTTCAATCATATTTTTTTAATTTTAATTTTAAGATTCCTGCTTTCGCAGGAATGACAAGAGAGTTTAATGTCATACCCGCGAAAGCGGGTATCCACTATTTAGCTATTTCAGTAAACAAATCTCTCCACTCGATGTTTATCTTTTCTATCAGTTCTATTTTCCAATCTCGTTTCCATTTTTTTAATGCTTTTTCTCTTTTTATAGCTTCATTAATATCAGTGTGGATTTCAAAGTAGACTAATATTTTAACATTGTACTTTTTTTTAAATCCATCAATAATTCCTTCTTTGTGTTCATAGACGCGTCTAACCAAATCATTAGTAACACCTATGTAAAGTGTGCCATTTTTCTTGCTGGCTAATATGTAAACAAAATATTGATTCATTATTTAAAAGTAGATTCCTGCTTTCGCAGGAATGACAAATCAATCGTTAATCTTCAATCCTTTACCTTGTAAAATCTTATCAATCTCTGCTTCAGGATAAAATCCTTCGTGGCGATGAAATTCTTTACCGTTTGCATCTAGAAAAACCTGAGTTGGAATTAATTTAATTCCATATTGCTTTGAATATTTTTTCTGATCTTCTTTCCAGACATCATAAAAAATAACTTTAACCTGGTCACCATATTTTTCTTCGATTGATTTCATAATCGGCTGCATTTGTTTACAGGGAATGCAATTGACTGATCCAAGTTCAACAAAGGTTACTTTGGGTTTAACTTCCTTTGTCTGCGCAAGAATAAATAATGGCAGCAGAGCAATTATAATTACAGCAAATACTTTTTTCATTTTAATTCTCCTTCAGCCAGCTTAACAGCTGATCATCTTTTGGTATGATGCCAAAACTTTTCACTTTTTCATTTATGATAAGACCGGGTGTCATCATTATTCCATAGTTCACCATTTCCTGAATGTCAGTGACTTTTTCAACAACTGCATCAATGTTATTGGTTGTGACTAATTCTCTTACTTTGCTTTCAAGGTTTTGACATTTCTTACAGCCAGTACCAAGTATTTTTACTGAAACCATTTTGATTTTTCCTTTATTAATTTTTAATTCAATTTAAGATGCAATAAAAATTGAGTTTGTTTCATCGACATAGAGCAAATTTAAATAACGGTTTTTTTTATTCATCCCAGAAATACATTTTAGCTTCAGTTGATTGAGAATTAGTACTTTGGATTTCTTTCAATGTTTTTCTTAGCTGTGAATTATCTTTTATCTTAATGTATCTGGCAGTTTCTCTTGCAACTAAAAGTTTTGGATAGAAAGATGTTTTAGTCAACTCATCGATATCTTTATCAATAAAATTTATAATGTCATCATATCTTCCGCGAGGCATAATTGTTTCAGCAATTCCTAATCTTAGCATAGCCCTGAATTCATCAGCAGGCAAATATCCATTAAAGTGATAATATGAATTTCCATTTTGATCAAGAAAATAAATTGCTGGTGTCCAGTATGCACCAAGTGTTTTTCTAACTTCTCTGTCTTTTATCAAATCAAGTTTTAGTGGAACAAGCCATTCGTTTATTTCGACAACAACCTTATTATCCTGAAATGTTGTTGCTGCAAGTTTTTTACATCCGCCACAACTATTCATTTCAAACAAAAGCAATATAGGTTTGCGTGTCTTTATTGATTCTTCTTTTGCTTGGTCGAGATTTGTTAACCAATTCATATATTACTCCAAATTATTTTTCTTTGATTCTTTCTTAAAGTAATCGGATAATAGTGCCATCATTTTTTCATCATATTCTATTTTATGCATTACATTATTATTAGCATCAAATATTATTAGTGATGGTGCGAATAATGTTTCAAATTTAATCTGCAGTTCATTGTGTTCATAGGAATCTATAATCCAATAATCAAGATTATTCTTGATTGCATAGTTAAGTAGTTCAATAGTTTGTTCTTTACACACTTCCAAAGTGCAATGGCAGGACATCGAAGCACTGAAGAAAAGAACTTTATCTTTTTCTGATGTAAAGAATTTCTCATCAGCATAATTATAAAAAGTGTTAGTGAGATGAAGATACCATTGATTGAAAAGTACCAAAGCAGAATCTTTTGAAATGTTTTTTATTGTTGATTCATATTCATTAAAATGATTTTTCAAACTATCAAAATCCTTTATTGAGATTTGATATTTACTTTCAAGTTCTGCTTTATCATAATTCTTGAAAAGAGTTTCTTTCAATTTAAATAAATTTTCTTCTGATTTAGAATCTTGATTTGAAAGATTAACAAAATACTGTGCTGCTAACTCCTCAATTGATTCATAGACTTGAGAATAAATATTTATTGAGACTACTAACAAAACAAACACCAGTTACTTAAAATTTAACGTCATATATTTCCCCTTAGAAATAATATAAAAATTAATTAATTACTCAGCTTACGCAGGCGGCAGGAAAACCTCCAAGGTTTTAAGATTCTTACTACTAAAATAGTGATTTTAGCAAAATATTTTATTTGAAAACCTTGGAGGTTTCAAATTTTGCGTAAGGTAACTTAATTATTACGGACAAATATCTGGAGACTTCACTGTTCCTTCTTCAACTTTACCAAAATATTTTTTTTGAAAGAATAACGAAACATTAACAAGTGCTATCAGGACGGGAACTTCAACCAATGGTCCGATGACTGCAGCGAAAGCTTCACCGCTGTTTATTCCAAACACCGCAATCGCGACTGCTATCGCCAGTTCAAAATTATTACTGGCGGCGGTAAAGGACAGTGTTGCTGTTTTACTGTAATCCGCACCGACTTTCTTTCCCATATAAAATGAAACCAAAAACATTATCACAAAATAGATGAGCAATGGAATCGCTATCCTTACAACATCAAGAGGAATTTTAACAATGTACTCACCTTTTAACGAGAACATCACCACAATTGTAAAAAGTAATGCGATGAGTGTTATCGGAGATATTTTTGGAATGAATTTTTGTTCGTACCATTGTTTACTTTTAATTTTAAGAAAAACAAACCGCGTCAACATTCCAGCTATGAAAGGAATTCCGAGATAGATGAAAACACTTTCAGCAATTTGTCCGATTGTGATATCCACAGCAAAAGTCTGCAAGCCAAGCCATGCAGGAAGAACAGTTAAAAACACATACGCGTAAATCGAGAAGAACAAAACCTGGAATATCGAATTGAATGCAACCAAACCTGCAGCATATTCAGTATCACCTTTTGCAAGTTCATTCCATACTATTACCATTGCAATACATCGTGCAAGTCCTATCAGAATCAATCCTGCCATATATTCCGGGTAATCCTGTAGAAAGATTACAGCGAGCGCGAACATTAGTATTGGCCCAATAATCCAATTCTGAACAAGAGAAAGAGTAAGCACTTTTACATTTCTAAAAACATCCGGCAGTTCTTCGTACTTAACTTTTGCGAGCGGCGGATACATCATTAAAATCAATCCAATTGCTATTGGAATGTTTGTTGTACCAGATTGAAATGAATTCCAGAAATTAACTACGGAAGGAAAGAAATATCCCGACAAAACTCCAACTAACATTGCGAGAAAAATCCACAAGGTTAAGTAGCGGTCTAAGAATGAAAGTTTTTTTGTAATTGTACCCATAACAATATTTAGCCTAACATTTTTTACTCTTCTGTTTTTATGGATTCCTGCTTTCGCAGGAATGACATTACCCTTTTAACTCATTTAGATAAAACTCATAAAAATCTCTTTTGATTTCATCTCTTACTCTGCGGTAAACCGGCATAACTTCTTCTTCACTTCCAACTGCATCAGCAGGATCATCAAATCCAATGTGCAGACGATGTTTAACATCTCCCATAAAAACAGGACAGGTTTCTTTTGCATTATCACAGACTGTAATTACAAAATCAAAAGATTGGTTAAGATATTTATCAACATTTTCCGGTATTCCGTTACTGATATCAATACCAACTTCATTCATTGCTTTAATAGCGTATGGATTTGCTCTTTCCGCCGGATTTGTTCCTGCTGAATAAACTTCCAGATTTTCATCAAACGATTTGAGAAATCCTTCTGCCATCTGGCTTCGGCAGGAATTTCCTGTGCAAAGTATTAAGATTCTTTTTTTCATTTATTCTCCAAATTTTTACGTAAAACAGACTTCAGTCTGTTATTTGTTAAACTTAATTCCTGATAGACACTGAATAAATTCTGTGTTACAGTTAAAATAAAGAACCGTAAATCAAACCGCTTAAAGTTGCCATCACGATTACTAAAGAAACAAACACAATAGTTTTTTGCGTTCCCATAACTGTCCTAATGACTAACATATTTGGTAATGAAAGTGCTGGACCTGCAAGCAATAACGAAAGCGCAGGACCTTTACCCATACCACTCGAAATCAATCCTTGAACAATTGGTATTTCTGTAAGAGTGGCAAAGTACATAAACGCACCTGTTATGGATGCGAAGAAATTAGAAAACAAAGAATTTCCACCAACCAACGATGCTATCCATTCATTTGGAATTATACCGTTAGGGTTACCTTGTGATCCTAGTAAAAATCCTGCAACTAAAACTCCCGCTGCAAGCAGCGGCATAATTTGTTTTGCAAATCCCCAGCTTTCACCGAGCCATTGGTTAGGTTCATCTTCCGAAAAACTTAATGCAATTGTTGTTGCTGCGACTGCAACTATAAATGGAATGAGTGGATTGCTATAGAAAATTATTCCTGCAATGATTACAGATAATGTTCCAAGTGCAACAAATAACTTTTTAACTTTAATTATGTATGTCATTGATAAAGCAAATGCTAATCCAAACAAAGCTGTTATAAACCATTTATTTGCAAACATAAAATACCAGAATCCTTCGGTTGTATCTGGTTTGCCCCAATTAACAAAGACTAGTATTGCAACCAGTATGAAGAAGTGACTTGCTGTTTGCCACATTGGTCTATCTTCCGGAATATCAGGCATTGCAATTTGTGCATCAGTTTTTTCTTTTTCTTCTTTGCGATATATAAAAGCCATTATCAAACCAATTATAATACTAAAAGAAACTGCTCCAATAATTCGTGCAATACCAAGTTCAAATCCAAGTATTCTTGCAGTTAAAATAATTGCAAGAATGTTGATTGCCGGACCTGAATAGAGAAATGCAACGGCTGGTCCTAATCCCGCACCACGCTTATGGATACTGGAAAAAAGAGGAAGCACTGTACACGAACAAACTGCAAGTATAGTTCCTGAACCGGCAGCAACTAAATATGCAACCCACTTCTTTGCTTTACCACCAAAATATTTTACAACTGAGGCCTGGCTGACAAAAACTGCAATTGTTCCTGCAATAAAAAATGCTGGAATCAGACAAAGTAAAACGTGTTCTTGTGCGTACCATTTTGCAAGCACGAATGCTTCATTAAGTGCTGATTTGAAAGTTGGATTTTCTATCGGCATAAAGTATGCGAACAGAAAAAAACTTAATATCCATAAAAAACTTTTATACTGCTCTTTCCAATTCATATTTGATCTACCTAAACTCTACAATTCGCTAGATGTCGAATTATTTATTAAAAAATTTTTTATCTCGAACAAACTTCACTACGATCTACTTTCTGAACTTTTTGCTTATCTGATAGAATTACCTGATCGTCCGAAATCCAGAAATCAAGAGTTGAAATAACAGAAGATATTCTTGCATCAGATGGTCGAGGATTAATCATATAATTTACCCACTTGCCATCTTTCTGTTCAATTATAAAACCCACTTCTCTAAGTATGCTAAGATGTTTTGAAACCGTTGATGCTGCAAGTTTTAAAACATCAGTAATCTCGCAAACGCAAAGTGATTTACTCTGAAGCATTTTAAGTATTCTTAGTCTATTTGGATCAGAAAGTGCTTTAAATATTTTTGTATCGATTTTTGTCATATTTCATTTCGTTATCTGTCGAAATATAGAAGCCAAAAAAACAGGATGCAGTATTTAACATCCTGTTAATTATTAATTCTTGTAACCTACAGCTGTAATACTAAAAATACCTTTTAAATTTTCCTTGTATTCTTTGATCCCTTGCTCTGTTAAATATTTTTGCAGCAAGTCATCTGGTAAAGCTATTCTTTTTGATTTTTTTATTTCCACATTAACAAATCCAGCTTTATCAATAATGTATAGGTATTCTTCCTGCTTAATTGCACCAGAAACACAACCAGCATACATTGCTGCAGAATCCTTTAGCTCCTCTGACAATTCACCCTGTATTACAATATCCGACACGCAAAAATGTGCACCTGGTTTTAATACCCGGTACATTTCATTAAATGCTTTTGTTTTGTCTGGGACAAGATTTAGAACACAATTACTTACAATAACATCAGCAATGTTGTTTTCAAGAGGCATTGATTCAATATCACCAAACTTAAACTCAACATTTTTATATCCAAGCTTTACATTATTCGCGTTTGCTTTTTCTATCATAGCCTCTGTCATATCAACACCAATAACTTTACCTTCTGTACCAACAATAGCACGAGCAACAAAAACATCATTACCGGCACCGGAACCTAAATCAACAACAGTATCACCTTTTTTAATACCCGCAAATTCTGTCGGTACTCCGCAACCTAATCCAAGATCAGCATCCGCAACGTATCCATTCAGATTTTTATATTCATCACCAATCATAACAAATTCCACATCGGATGAATCGCCACAACATGAAGAAGTTGTACCACAGCATCCCGACTGAGATGCGGAGACAGCAATTTCACCATATTTTTCTTTTACAACATTTTTTAATTCCTCTGAGGTTTTCATTTTACTTTTCCTTTCTGCTATATTCTTTTTTATTTGAATTGCTGCAGCAAGTTGGTCCACAGCATGCTGAATTTTTTAATTCTTTTGGGATTTGTTCGTCCTTAGCCACAACAACTTGTTTCTGTTCCTTTGGTGTTTTCATTTTTATCTCCTTTAATTTTAACAACAACCTATTTTATTAAATAATTTATCTAATGCATTTTTTGCTTTTGCAAGTGCTTTAGTATTTACACAATAACATATCTTTGGACCATCAATTTCACCATCAATTAACCCAACCCGTTTTAATTCCTTGAGATGCTGAGAAACTGTTGCTTGCGCCAATGGTAGTTTATCCACTAAACTTCCGACCATACAAGAATTCATCTCATTAAGCATTTTTAATATTTTAATTCTTGCTGGGTGAGAAAGAGATTTTGCAACATCTGCAAGCCAGATTTCTTCTTGTGTAAATTCTTCTTTTTTTGAAACAGCCATTTAAATAATTCCTTTATCGTTCATCGTAAATATACGATAAATCGTTTTTAGAAGTCAAGATGTTTTTAAAATATTTTTATTGGTGTGATGAAAATCAGGGTAATTGGTTTGAATAAGTCTTTTACTTCATTTGGCTTAGAAGTGAATTCACTCTAATTTTCGAGAGCTGTTTTATTAGATAATTTCAGAAGAGTTTAAATGATCTGGTATATCGATTTTGTAAAAACTTACCCTATTATTTCTGCAATGATTCAATTCGCTTTGTTAGGAACACTCGGTGATATTGTTTCTCACTGGATTGTAAGAAAAAAAGTTTTCAATCCTTATGATATAAAAACAATCTTATTGAAGATGATTGAGTGGGCTTTACTCGCAATATTTATTAAATATGCTTTTGTTGGATTCAATGGTTTTGTAGAAAGTCTGATAGCACATAACTATTTACCAAATCTAAGTGGACTTGGAAAATCATTTGCTATTTCTACTGTAATGAATTTACAATTTGGACCATTTCTTGTGATAATGCACAGAGTACTTGATAATCTTATAGCAAAACAAAGTAACTGGAAAAATATTGATAAAGGGTTTTACTCTTTGCTTTGGTTCTGGATACCTGCACACACAATAACTTTTATTTTGCCAAAAGAATTTCAAATTGGCTTAGCAGCTTTGTGGTCGCTTGCTTTGGGAATTATTTTAGGATTTTATAACAGGAAGAAATAAAATCAAGCTTTATAAACTTCTTTGCAATGCGCAATCTGAATGTTAGAGACTTGAGCCGATATAAGATTTATTCAAGAATTACCTGGACTTAAAAGCAGTAGAACAATTGAAATTTACACACACTTATCAACTAAAAGTTTACAAAATATTAAGTCGCCATTTGATGATATATAAAAAATTATTACTTAATTTTGATAAAACAAAGACTCACACTTATGAGACCTATACGCCCAATTACGGTTGTATATGTCTAGTTTTGTGGGACATATAAACAAGTTAGTGGCAAGCGTATTGCACCAAGTAACAAAATAGACAAAACATTGTCTTATTGAAAATAGAATAATTAAAATGAATTTTGATAAAACAAACCTAATGAAGAAAATTTCTGTAATACTAATACTCAACTTACTTTTTTGCTTTACAACATTTGGACAAGTAAAAAACAGTACTAAAACCACAAAACAAATTAACACCTATCTAACCGAACTTGAAAAAGTTGGGTTTTCGGGAACTGTACTTGTTGAATTAAACGGGAATAAAGTAATTTCAAAAGGTTACGGTTTCAGTGATAAAGCACATTCATTAAAAAATGAACAAACTACAATTTTTAGCACAGGTTCTATTACAAAACAGTTCACTGCAACCGCTATATTAAAATTAGAAATGCAAGATAAATTATCAACTGATGATAAAATTTCAAAATATTTTGATAATGTACCAAAGGATAAAGAAAATATTAGCATTCACGATTTACTTAGACATCAATCAGGCTTAGAAAGCAACGTTGGTAGCGACTTTGATAAAATAAGTCAAACTGATTTCATTGATAAAGTAATGAATTCTTCTTTGCTTTTTGAAAGCGGAACAAGATTTTCCTATTCCAATATTGGATATAGTTTATTGGCTATAATCATTGAAAAAGTTTCGGGAACTACTTACGAAAACTATTTGTATGAAAACCTATGGAAACCTGCTCAAATGGAATTTACAGGATATTCAAGACCCAATTTTGACAATAATAAAATTGCAATTGGTTATTATAGAGATGGTAAAGTTTGGGGGAAATCAACGGATAAAAATTGGGATATTGACGCACCTTATTGGCATCTAAAAGGAAATGGCGGAATACTTTCTACAACAGAAGATTTATACAAATGGCATAAAGCATTGATGACAGAACAGATTTTATCAAAAGGGGAGAAAGAAAAATTATACCATCCAAGATTGAGACCCAATGAAAATGAAAATCCATATTATGCATACGGTTGGGATATTTTTAAAACAAATAGAAATACTTTGCAAGTTTGGCATAACGGTACAAACAATATTATATATGCAGATTTCTTAAGATATATTGATGAAAAAGTAACGATTATAATGCTTTCCAATAAATCGCATCCAAATTTTGACGGACTAAATAAAGAAATCGCTAAAATTATTTTTGATAAAAATTATAAGCCAATCATACCTGTTGCTGACGATGAAACCAATCAGAAATATTCTCAAAACTTAATTGAGATAATTTTAAGTAAAGGAATTGAAGCAGGTAAAGAAAACTATAAAAAAAGACCAGTTAAAATAGATATTTTAGAATACGTATTAAACGCAAAAGGTTACGATTTTTTGTCTCAAAAAAATTATGATAAAGCAATAGACATTTTCACAATGAATACTTTTGCATATCCAAATTCTGCAAATGGGTTTGACAGTTTAGGAGAAGCATATATGAACAAAGGTGACAAAACTTTGGCTATTGAAAACTATGAGAAAAGTTTAGAATTAAACCCAAATAATGGAAATGCAAAAGATATGCTTAAAGAATTGAGAAAATAGAGACAGAAAACGCCAGCCACTAACAGCGGTTTGGCAAAATGGCGGGTTCAGTGTTAAATTGAACATTCGGAATTCTAATAAACATTTGTGCTAAACTGAATATTTTTGCTTCTAATTCCGCCACTTCGCCAAGCCGCGAGACGTTATATGATATTTTGTGGAACGTGCTATCTGACTGAAATATTAGAAAATTAGACTTAAAGCAAATCTGTAATTACTAATTTTAAGCCCAGTAAAAAATGACAGTGAAGAAAATAGTTGAAATGGAAAAAGAGAAGACAAAAGAGAAACCCTTAAAAAAATATTCTACTGCTTCAAAGAAAAAGAGCATTATAGTAAATGACCCTTTTGTTCAATACAAAAAAGAAGAAGGTTTGAATTTTAAAGAAAATGTTATAAATAAAATTATTTGTGGCGATTGTATAGAGGTAATGAAGCAGCTACCAGATAATTCCATTGATTTGGTTGTAACATCACCCCCTTATAATTTGAAAAATTCAACCGGAAACGGAATGAGTGCAAATACAAAAAGCGGAAAATGGGCAGGTAATCCACTACAAAATGGTTACAGTCATTACAGTGACAATATACCTGCTGACGAATATGCAGATTGGCAACACAACTGCCTAAAAGAAATGTTTCGTTTAATCAAAGATGATGGAGCAATTTTTTACAAC
>JBBQSH010000048.1:0-21694 GCA_038214015.1 Ignavibacteriales bacterium
GTGGGATTCGAACCCACGGTACCCTTGCGGATACACTACCTTTCCAGGGTAGCCAATTCAGCCACTCTTGCACCTCTCCAAATTAATCTTTTATAAGAACTATTCTAAAACCGCCGACAAATATATTACTTAAGTACTACCTAACAAAATTGATGAATTCATAAGGATGATTATTTTTTTTAACTTTGTAATGCATTTCCGGAAAGGTGGCAGAGTGGCTGAATGCGGCAGTCTCGAAAACTGTTATATTGGGAAACTGATATCGAGGGTTCAAATCCCTCCCTTTCCGCAATAATATTTAGATCATTTCATTCTGAATCTTTTTCACTTTAATCCCTGATTGAAATATTTTCGATCATTCATTTTGTGCAAAAGAATAATGCTCTAAAAATTACTTTGCAAAAAACATTTTTAAGGAAATAAGAAATAATGATATCGCGAATATCTTTTGTAAAACATTTTGCGGAAGACTAACTGCAAATTTTGCTCCTAACCATCCGCCGACAACAAACCCTATACAAATAAGTGCTGCAATTTTAAGATCAACATATCCCTGCTGGTAATAAGCATAAGCCGCAAGTATTCCAATTGGCGGTACCATCAAAGCAAGTGTAGTTCCTTGTGCCTGCTGTTGCGATAAGCCAAATAAAAAAACTAAAGCCGGAACGATAATTACTCCGCCACCTAATCCAATAACACCGCTAAATGTACCAGCCGCTAGACCAAGTAAGATAAAAAGAATTTCTTTAGGCATGAAAACCTCAATTTATTAAATCAATTATTTTTTATTGTTTTATTTTTTGCTGTTCGCCAATAATAGAAAGGCAGACCAAGAAGAATTAGTAATAATCCCATTGCAGCATTTTCAATGTCAGAAATCAAAGTGTTTACCAGAAACAAAAAAGAAAATATAACAAAAATCATAGGTGTGTATGGATAGCCCCATACTTTGTAGGGTCTTGGCACATCAGGCATTTTTTTTCTAAGCACAATCACACCATAAGCACCCAGCATATAAAACAACCAGGACGCAAATATTACATAATCTGTAATTGTATCAAATGTCCCTGTTAAAACTAGTAAGCAGGACCACAAACCCTGTGCAGCTAGTGATGTATGAGGGGTAGCATATCTAGGATGAATTTTACCAAGTGATTTGATAAACATATTGTTTCTTGCCATCGCAAAACAAACTCTTGCAGTCGAAAGTATATTGCCATTCAAAGCTCCGAACGTTGAAACAATTACTGCTATAGAAATTAATATTGCACCATTAGACCCAAAAACATATTCAGCTGCAGTTGCTGCAACGAGCGGAGATTCAGCCATTTTTTCAATTGGTAAAACATATAAATAAGCAACATTTATAAGCATATAAATGATTACAACGATTAGTGTTCCAAATAATAATCCAAGCGGAACATTTCGTTGAGGTTGTTTTATTTCACCTGAAACAAAGGTTAAGTTATTCCATCCGTCGTAAGCCCAAAATGCACCGGCAATCGCTAATCCAAATAAGGAAATAATATTTGAAGTTGTTGAATCAGGCATAGAAAAACCGGTTGAGATATTTGAAAAACTGCCTGAGCCGCTTGTTAATAATAAGATAGATAAAAGAATTATAGCAGCAATTTTTATAAACGTTACAAATGATTGCACTGCGCCGCCAAATATTACCCCTATGTAATTTATGGCAGTTAAAAAAAGTATGCACAAAATTGCGGCTACCTTTGCTCCAAATTCTGCAAAGGGAAAAATATTTCCTACAATAGGAATATATATTGAAAAATTTTGCCATAATTCCGGCAACTGTGGATAGTTAATGAAGTAACCGAGATACTCTCCAAAAACGTATGCTATTGCAGCACCAGCACCAGTTTGGATAACTGCAAAAACCGACCAGCCATAAAGGTATGATACAAAGTTGCCGTACATCTTTTGGAAGTAAACATATTGTCCGCCCGTTGCATCAATCATTCCGCTAACCTCTGCGTTACACAGAGCACCGATAAAAGTTATAATACCAGCTACCAACCAGACTATTAAAAGCAGTTCAGGTGACATTAATTGACTTGCCATTGTTGCAGGTTTTCTAAAAATCCCTGAGCCAATCATCGAGCCCGCTGCAATCATTATTGCCGCAGTTAATGTTAGTCCACGAACAAGTTCCGTTTTTGGTTTAAGCATTTGGCAGGATATTATTTATGATATAAATAGTATTTCCGATTAATTGAATCTAAAGAATAATATGTGAGTGAACATAAATAAGTTTTTTAAAAGGAACAATTATCTCTAAGAAAAAAAATGGTTTAATTCTCAATCTCACTACTTATGTTTATTTTTACTTAAATATAAAAATCATTTCACTAAAGAATTTTTACAATGGATCAAATCCTTCTACAACTAAGTATTTGCATTGAAAAGGGAAGAGTAAACAAAAACTCAAATTACCCGTCTGATATGAAGGGAATGCCCGGTGCTGTTGAATTAACTCAGCAGGCTTTGAATGCTGGTATTTCTGCTCAAGATGTTCTTAATGATGGATTTTTACCAGGAATGAAAATAGTGGGAGATAAATTTAGAGACGGTAAAATATTTCTTCCGGAAGTTCTCATTTCAGCAAAAGCTATGAGTAGTGCTATGGAATTGTTAAAACCATATTTCCAATCCGGTGAGATAAATTACAAAGGTAAAGTTATTATGGGCACTGTTGCGGGTGATCTGCATGATATTGGTAAGAACATAGTTAAAATGGTTTTAGAAGGCGGCGGGTGGCAGGTAGTTGATTTAGGAATTAATGTAAGCGCTGAAAAATTTATTGATTCAATAAAATTATACTCGGTTAAAGTTGTTGGATTAAGTGCAATGCTTACCACCACGATGCAAAATATGAATGAGATTGTTCAAAAGATTAGATCAGAAATGAATGATGTTATAATAGTAGTTGGTGGCGCACCCGTTACAAAAGCGTTTGCCAATTCAATAAACGCGGATGAGTATTTCCCAGATCCGCAGGGTATGCTTGATTATCTCAACAAGAAAACAGTATAACATTATGGATAGCCTAATTTCATTGAAACAATCTATTGTAAAAGAATATAAATTCAATTATGAAGCTTGTACTATTTCCGAAAATCATATAATAGAATTATTGGGCTATGATGTTGATACAGTCCCCGAACCAGTTTTGGAAACTATAATTTTTATAATTGAAGAACTCCCAAATAAAGTTAGATTGCAAAGTGGTTATAAAATTTTCAATCCAAGAAAAGTAAAATTAAATGGTGATAGTTTTACAATAGATAGTAGAACTTTTAGCTGTGGGAAAATTATCTATTCATCGTTAAAAAATTCTGAAACACTTGCATTTCTTATATCTTCTCTTGGTGGTGAAATTGAAAAATGGTCCAAACATTTTATGGACAATAATGAAATGCTAAAAGGATATCTTATTGATAAAGTTGCATCAGAATTAGTAGAACAACTTGCTGATAAAACAGAATTGCTTCTTGAGGATGAACTAAGAGAAATTGAATTAAAAGCAACTAACCGATACAGTCCCGGTTATTGCAGTTGGAGTGTTGCAGATCAACAAAATTTATTTTCACTTCTACCTTCTAAGTTTTGCGGCGTATCTGTAAATACTAATTCTATGATGATGCCAATTAAATCTGTTAGTGCTGTAATTGGAATAGGGAGGAACGCTGTGAAGAAAAACTATGAATGCTCAATTTGTGATATCGACTTTTGTTATAAGAGGGAAAGACATGCATAAAATATCTGATATAGTAAATACAGGTAAATTGTTAACTTCCGATGGTGCGTGGGGAACATATCTCATTAAAAAAGGATTAGCGAGTGGTAGCTGTCCAGAGGAATGGAATCTTACTCATTATGATGATGTATTGGATATTGCAAAAAGCTACGCCCTCGCTGGTGCGGATATAATCTCAGCAAATAGTTTTGGCTCCAATTTATTTAAACTGTCCCAGTACAATCTTCAGGATAAACTTTCAGAGATTTGCCAGACTGCCGCAGAGATTTCACGCAAAGCAGCAGGAGCAGATAAAATAGTTATGGCTTCTCTTGGCCCAACAGGTAAATTTTTGATTATGGAAGATGTTACCAGTGAAGATTTGTACAACTCATTTAAGCAGCAGGCAATGGCATTCGAAAAAGGCGGAGCGGATGCAGTTTGTATAGAAACATTTTATGCGTTGGATGAAGCAGAACAAGCAATAACTGCTGTTAAAGAAAATACTTCGCTGGAAGTAATTTGTACTTTTACTTTTGATAAATCTGAATATGGATTTAAAACATTAATGGGAGTTTCACCTCAGCAAATGTCTGAGTCATTAATCGTTTGCGGGGCTGATGTTATTGGTGCAAATTGTGGATCCGGATTTGAAGGAATGGTAGAAATTGTAAAAATGATTCGAGAAGTCTCTCCAATAATTCCCCTTATAATTCAGGCAAATGCAGGATTACCAGTTATTGAAAATGAAAGACTTGTTTATTCTGAAACTCCTGAAAAGATTAAAGAAATTATCCCAAGATTAATTGATGCTGGTGCAAATATTATTGGAGGCTGCTGCGGAACAACTCCTGAACACATTAAAGTTATTTCTGAAATTATAAGTAAGTATAATCAAAGAAAAATATAATTGATTAAAGTTTTGAATTAATTTCTTTAACTGCCTCTATCATTGCAATATAGTTTTCAAGTTTAACATATTCCGGAATGGAATTTCCGGAACCAACGCAATATCCTCCATCATAACCTGCTGCTTCAATATTTTTATAAACATTTTTTCTAATTTCATCAGTTGTCCCTCTGGAAAGTAAATCAACATCAATATTTCCGATGAGACACAACTTATTTCCATATCTATGTTTTACATCTGCAATGTTCATTGCTTTAGGTTCAATTGGATGAATCGCATCAACGCCGCAATCAATAATTTTATCCATCACATCATACAAAATACCATCAGTGTGGTAGATAAGCGGTTTGTTATAATGCTTAGCAAGATCACCAATCTTTTTTAACCAGGGGAAAAAATATTTATCCAAAACCTGTGGTGAAACCATTAACGAATTTGTATAAGCAATATCATCGCTGTACCAGATCGCATCTACATTTTCAGATTGTGCAAAATATTCAAACATACTTAAAACAAGTTCACCTAATTGATCATTAAGATTTTTAATGAGATCTTCATTCTCAAAAAGCGCGATGGAAAAAGATTCAAATCCCATCATCTCCCAGGTCATTGTAAAAATATCGCCGTATTGTCCAACTACACCCATTCCATCAGGAAGTAATGATTTAACTTTTTCAAAGTTTGTATAATCGAAATCGGAAATTGATGGAAATATATATTTTTCTAAATCATCTGAATTTGAAATTATCCCATTATTTTCCGAAGCCCATTTTCTAAAAATAGTTCCATCATCGTTATAAGAAACATTTTTATCCAATCCAATCTTCATCGGGTTAAAATCCGCTTTAGGCTGAAGTTTTATATAATCATAGCCGGCTCTATTCCAAAAATCAACTTCATCCTTTAAACCCTCAATCTTTTTAGATAGAAAAAGTTCTTTAATCTTTGGATGGACTCCGAGTTCAGCAAGTGGAAAGTAGTTAACTTTTTCTCTCTTGAGAGTTTTTAGAAATGCCTTGATATCAGGGCCGATTGTTTTAGACATATTCTTACCAATCAATTTGTTAAAAGCAAAAATAAATATTATTTTTTTCTAAACTCTATTGATTTTGAGACTATTATTGATCAATTTCCAACCAGGGCAAAACAATAATAATGAAAGCTATGCTATGTTTAGAATTTTAATATCTTTTGTTTTAACAGTTTTTTTATTTGTGGGATTAATCGGAACCGCAAATGTTTTAATTAATCACTCCGATTTAAAAGCTCAAAATGTAATAGCTCAGATTTCAGAAAAAAAAGAGACAAGATTATCAATCAAGGAAATTGAAACTATTACAGCCTCCAGTAATTTTAGATTCACTTCAGCAAATGCACTTAGATAAAATATAGTATCGCACTTTGTCAAATGTGTTCAATATTTTATCAAGCTTATTTATCCAACCGTAGATCCAAAAAAATATCTCAAGTCTAAAAAGTGCTCCTGTTTTTATTTTATTTATTTCTTTCTTACTAATCAACTCAAACTTATTTTGCCATTGCGAAAAATCTTAAATATGAATCCATTGAATGTAAAGAATATTAAAGAAGAAGTATATAAAACCTTCAAACTCGCTTATCCAGTTATCATTGGCCAACTTGGGATAATTATGATGGGAGTTGTTGATAGCATAATGGTTGGGCGGCTTGGTCCGGTTCCACTTGCAGCAGCATCGCTCGGTAATAGTTTGATTTTTATCATTCTGATTATTGGTATTGGCTGTTCCATCGTCGTTAGTCCACTTGTGGCTATACTTGTGGGAGGGAAACGATACTCGGAATGTGGTGTTTACTTCAGACAATCATTACTTGTAAACGTACTTTTATCGCTTGTAATGATTGGGATTATACTTCTAGGAGTAAATTTTATTGATAAACTTAACCAGCCGCCCGAAGTAATAGAACTTACAATTGTTTATATGAGCATCGTTGGATTATCAGCTTTCCCTCTGATGATTTATCAAACCTACAAACAATTTATTGAAGGTTTATCCATAATGAAGCCGGCAATGGTTATTGCAATTCTTGCTAATATAATTAATGCTTTTGCAAATTGGTTACTGATATTTGGTGAATTGGGATTTCCAAAACTTGGCTTAGCTGGTGCAGCCTGGGCAACATTTGCTTCAAGAACTTTTATGGCATTGGTTATAATGTTCTATGTTATGCGAAATGAAAAATTCAAGCAATATGATGTAACATTTCATTTTCGTGGAATCAATTTCCCTGTGATCAAAAAAATACTTCGACTCGGCTTACCAAGTGGGTTTCAGTACTTTTTTGAAGTAGGAGCTTTTTCATTTGCTGTTATAATGATTGGCTGGATTGGTTCGAATGAACTTGCTGCACATCAAATTGCAATTAATCTTGCTTCTATCTCTTTTATGGGTGTTCTTGGAATTTCTCAAGCTGCAAGTATCCGTGTTGGAAACGCGATGGGTGAACAAAGTGTTTCCAAAATTCGTAAAGCAGGTTTTACAGGAATTGCTATGGGTGCATCAATTATGTCACTTGCCGGAATTACTTTTATCCTTCTCAATAATTTTCTTCCAACTCTATATATTGATGATGAGTCGGTAATTTCAATCGCTTCAAGATTAATTATTATCGCCGCATTATTTCAACTTTCTGATGGAACACAAGCTGTTGGAATCGGAGTTTTAAGAGGATTAACAGATGTTAAAGGTCCAACAATTATAACCTTTGTTGCGTATTGGATAATAAGTTTACCCATTGCATATGTGTTAGCTTTTTATTTCAATCTTGGTGTTGATGGAGTGTGGATTGGATTGTTAATCGGACTCACTGTTTCAGCGATACTTTTAACTTTTAGGTTTAATTATAAAAGTAGGCATATCATCCACATTTAAACAAATAATTTATTTAATTAATTCTGAGTATTTATTAAGACAACTTTAGATAAACAATGTCAAAGGTCATTTCGAAGGATTCGCCGCGGCGAACTCGACTGAGAAATCTGAAAGGGAATTGGAGCAGATTTCTCTCTTTGTTCGAAATGACAATTAGCATTCAACCTGAATCTAAAAATCATAATCATACTTCGGATCTTCTTTCACCTGAATTATATTTTCGGAAGCTGAATAAATCTTATCAGAATTTCTTGAAATGCTTTCAAACAGTTCAGCCTTTGATGAATATTCCTTAAGATAAAACACTCTAACTTGATTTCTATTTTTCACTAACCAGTTTAAAGTAATCTTCATCTTTTCAAGATCTTCATCAGTTGGATTTGAATCTGATCTAATAGTTTCACTAAAATAATCATCCAGCGCTTGTTCAAAAGTCTCCTTATGATCGTGTAAATATTTTTTGATATAAAACTTTCCTTCAAGCATCAATACATAATCATTTTCAAAACGAGAATTTATTTCAAACAAAACATTCGCACGATTAACAGGTTCAGCAAGGATAGATGATTTATGTGTTTGATTTAAAATAAAATCAACTAGTTCTTTTATCTCAGCAGCTTGCTCGTATTTTTCTTTTGCTGAAAATTCTTTCATTTTATTTAATAATCTATCCAATGCAAACTGATTTTTTCCGTAAAGAAATTCATAGACTTTTTCTAATTCATCATTGTAAGATTCTTTGTTTGCTTCATCATCAATACAAGGTCCAGTGCAGCGATGAATATCAAGCAAAAAGCAGGTTTTACCTTTCTTAAAATCCTTATCTGTGCATTCTCTAACAGCAAAAGCCTTATTAACAAATTCTAAAATCTCAGTTGCTTTTCTTCTTGAGATAAACAATCCAAAATAATCGTTCCCATCAAAATCAAAATGATTTGTTAATTCAATACGCGGTGCTTGATGAGTACGAGTGATTCTGATAAAATATTTATTGCCAAACTTTTTTAATTGGTAATTATGTTTAGGTTCTAAAAGTTTTATTGTTTCTGCCTCAGTAAGTAACGCAGTCAATTCACTGTTTGTAATAATGTGTTTTAATCTGGCTGCCTGCTTTATAATTTTGTGTGCTTTACGCGAAGCAGAGGTGGAGAAATATGTTTTGACCCGATCACGAATTGATTTTGCTTTACCAACATAAATTATTTCATCCTTTTTATTTGTGAAATAATAAATTCCTGAAGCATGTGGTAAGGATCTAAAATCTTCTTGTAATTCTTTTTTAACATTTAACAAAGGCGATTCTGAGATTCCCTTTTGATACGCAAGGAATTCACCGACCGTTGTAATATTATCTTTAGTTTGAAGCTCCTTTATCATTTTTAAAAGAACTTTTGCCGTTATTTCAGCATCACCCAAAGCGCGGTGTGCATTTGTATTCTTTAGATTTAATGATTGAGCAACATTTGAAAGAGATTTACTTTTTAATGTTGGATAAATTTTTCGTGCCATCTTTAACGTGCAGCAAGAGTGTTCATTAATGAACTCTCGTCCTGAAATTGTAAATTCAGAATTTAGGAATGATGAATCAAAAGGGAAATTATGCGCAGTTAGAATTGTATTATCAGTAAAAGAAATAATATCATCCACAACATCTGAAAAAATTGGTGCACCAATAACATCATCGTTATCTATCCCAGTAAGTGATGTAATAAAAGGAGGAATATATGTCTGCGGATTAATTAGATAATGCAGTTTATCAGTTACCATTAAATTCTCAATCTTTACAAGAGCAATTTCAATAATTCTATTTTTATTAGCAGATAAACCAGTCGTTTCAACATCCACAATACTGAATGATGCTTTCTCTAATGGAATATCTAAAGGATTTTCATATTTCATATTTAAATCTAAATTAAAAATCTGCTTACACAAAGTTGAATATTTATTGTTCTTATTTTCAGGATTTGCTGGATAACTTTTATCAACTTGTCATTTCGACCGGAGGGAGAAATCTTCATCTGATTATTACACAGATTTCTCGTTCGATGACTCATTCGAAATGACTATTTAAATTATGCTACAAAAAATAATATTATTATTTTATTAAAGTAATCCTCATTTCTCAATTACTCTCAATTTAGATATATTTCTTTAAACGATTTAGGAAAACATGTCTTCAATTAATTTACTTTTTGTTGGTGATATCATTGGTCAGCCTGGAATGGATATAGTGCAAACCTGGTTACCAGGATTGATCCAAAAATACAAAGCTGATTTTGTAGTTGTTAATGGCGAAAATCTTTCTGACGGCAAAGGCTGTACAGATAAAGAGGGACCAAAACTTTTTAATATTGGTGTAAATGTAATTACCGGTGGAAATCATACCTGGGACAAACATCAATCTCAGGATTACTTAAAAGCAGAACCACGTTCACTTCGGCCAATCAATTATCCAAAAGGAACGCACGGTAATGGTTATCACATTGCTGATACTAAAAAGGGAAAAGTTGCCGTTATAAGTCTACAAGGCAGAACTTTTATGACTCCGATTGAATGTCCGTTTAGAACTATGGATTGGATTCTTACAAGAATAAAACAAGAGACTAAAGTTGTATTTGTAGATTTCCATGCCGAGGCAACAGCTGAAAAAATGGCGATGGGTCATCATCTGGATGGCAAAGTTAGTGCAATGGTTGGAACTCACACACATATTCAAACTTCGGATGAAAGAATATTTCCAAACGGAACAGGTTATATTACCGATGTTGGAATGACCGGACCTTATGACTCTGTTATTGGAATGAAAACATCAGCGGCAGTAAACAGATTTTTATTTGCAACTCCACAAAAGTATGAAACTGCAAAAGATAATGTTCACTTAACAGGAATGTATTTTAAGATTGATACTGCAACCGGAAAGACATTGGAATTAGAAAGAATATTTTTCCCAGAATTTGATAAACTGATCGTGGATAAAGATGCTGAATCATCCGCTGCCCAGAATTGATAAAGATGATAAGCTAAGAAAGCTGCTCCTGCCTTATTGTCGTTTTGAGGAGGGCACAGTTTGGATTGATGAAGAAGGCAGACATAAAATTGCTTGTTTAGATGTTAGTAAAAAAGTTGAAGTAAAAAAGATTTTTGGAAAAAGTAAGATAAAACTTTCAGTTCAGGATCCACCTTACAACTTTATCGCATTCACGGAAAAACAAAATGATGAGTTTATTAAATGGTGCAAAGAATGGATTACTTTAAGCCAGGAAATCTCAGATAAAAATTCATCTTTTTATTTCTGGCTTGGTGCTGATCAATCAAATCATTTTGAACCGTTTGGTGGATTTATTGAAATGATGAAATCAACAGGATTAACTTCTCGTAGTTTTATTACTATGCGAAACCAGCGTGGCTACGGTACACAATACAATTGGATGGCGATTCGTCAGGAACTTCTTTACTACACAAGTGGAAAACCTGAGTTTAATATAAAATCTGAGTACACAGATATTCCAAAGGTTTTAAAAGGATACTACAAAGAAGTTGGCGGTGATGTTACTGATAACATGCAGCGTAGTAAATCGCAGTTTATTCGTGCAGGCAATGTTTGGATTGATGTGCAGCAAGTTTTTTATCGAATGGAAGAGAATGTAAATGGATGTTTTGCGCAGAAACCATTAAAAGCTATTAAAAGAATTGTTGAGGCTTCATCGAATAAAAATGAATTGGTTACGGATTTCTTTTCTCACTCGGGTACAACTTTAATAGCAAGTGAATTGCTTGGAAGAAAGTGTATTACTTTTGATTACGATCCTGTTTACTGTGAAATTACTTTGCGAAGATTAGAATATTACAGGAAGAATAAAAAAACTGGTTGGCAAAATTCTAATCCATTTTATAGTGAGATAAAAAACGACAAAAAGATATTAAATCACTTAAAGAAAAAATACAATATAACTTATAATTGAGTTAGCTATGATTTTAATTGATGGTAAAAAAGTTGCGTCCGATATTCGCAACGAACTAAAAGATAAAATATCTCAGCTTAAAGCTGAAGGAAAGAATGTTCCTGGACTTGTTGCAATAATTGTTGGCGATGATCCGGCTTCACAAATTTATGTTTCAAGCAAAGGTAAAGCTTGTGAAGAAATCGGGATGAGAACCAAAACAGAAAGGCTAAGCGCTGATATTTCAGAATCAGAACTTTTAAAACTTATTCAATCTTATAATCAAAATAATGATTACAATGGTATACTTGTTCAACTTCCATTACCAAAACACATAAATGAAGATAAAGTAATTGAAACAATTTCTAATAAAAAAGATGTTGATGGATTTCATCCGATTTCTGTCGGCAATCTTGTAATTGGAAAAGATACTTTTGCTTCTTGCACACCTGCAGGCATTCAGGAATTATTGATTCGTTATAAAATTGAAACTAAAGGTAAACATGTTGTTGTAGTTGGGAGAAGCAATATTGTTGGTAAGCCAATCGCTAACATTATGCTGCAAAAAGCTGAAGGTGCAAATTCTATTGTAACAATTGTACATTCCGCTGCTAAAGATATTTCCTATTACACAAAACAAGCAGATATTTTGATTGCTGCAATTGGCAAAGCTGAAATGATTAAAGCAGATATGGTTAAAGATGGAGTTGTTGTCATTGATGTTGGCATAAATAGAATCGATGATTCAACAAAAGCTAAAGGTTACAGAATAGTTGGTGATGTTGATTTTGAAAATGTTTCTAAAAAAGCTTCATTCATCACTCCAGTTCCAGGTGGAGTTGGACCAATGACAATTGCAATGCTGTTAAGCAACACTTACAAAGCTTATAAATTATACGGTGAATAAATGAGTTGGAAAGATTTAGTCACAAAAGAAAATGTAAAAAAAGTATTAAGTGAATTTTCTGAATTTGAAAAAAGAAAGAAAGTACTTGAGTTAAAATTATCAGCGCATGATTTAGCAGGAATGATAGATCATACTCTATTGAAACCTGAAGCTACGCTACCTGAAATAAAACTTTTATGTGAAGAAGCAATGCAAAACAATTTTGCTTCTGTTTGTGTTAACCCATCTTATGTTGAAACTTGTTTTAATTTGATTAAATCTTCAAACGTAAAAGTTTGTACAGTGATTGGATTTCCTTTAGGAGCAACAACTACTCAATCTAAATTTTTAGAAGCAGAAGAAGCGATAAAATATGGTGCAGAAGAACTTGATATGGTAATCAATTTAGGAAAGTTAAAGGATAAAGATTATCAGTTTGTTTTTGATGATTTAAAAGCAATCGCAGATTTATCTAAAAAACATTTATGTATTTCAAAAGTGATACTTGAAACATGTCTGCTTTCTGATGAAGAAAAAGTTATTGCCTGTTTACTTGCAAAAGAAGCGGGATTAAATTTTGTTAAAACCTCAACCGGATTTTCAAAAAGTGGAGCAACAGTTCATGATGTTGCTTTGATGAAATTTGTTGTTGGTGATAAACTACAAGTTAAAGCTTCAGGCGGAATTCGATCTTATGAGGATGCAATTGCTATGATAAATGCTGGGGCGACTAGATTAGGTGCAAGTGCTGGTATAAAAATAATTGCGGGACAAAAATCTGAAAGTGATTATTAGCTAAATGATTGTCATTTCGAACGAGTCTGCGAGAGAGAAATCTGTTAATATACATAAATAAGATTCTCCCTCTGGTCGAAATGACTAATATTAGATTATAATTTTATTACTTCTAAAATGAAAAAAAATATTAAATGGTTATCGATTTAATTGTCACAAAAACTAATGACGGCTACACTGCAGAAGTTCCATCTTTAAAGGGTTGCGAAAGCTGGGCACACGATGAAGATACTGTTATTGAAAAAATATTTGAACTGACATCTTACTACTTGCATTTGGATGCAAAAAATATAAAACTTGATAAAGCGCGCATTGAAGAAAATAAAACTATCTACAAACTAATTTTCCATAAGTAATTCTTGTGAGAAGTACTAAAACTGAAAAACGACTTGAGAAAATTACTCGTGTTATAAAATCCCGCCAGCACTCATTAACAGTAGTGATGGAAAATATTCATGATCCTCATAATGTTTCTGCCATATTCAGAACTTGCGATGCTGTTGGAATTCCCAAAGTTAATTTGGTTTATAACTTCGAATCATTTCCACGTATTGGTAAAAAATCTTCTGCTTCAGCCTTCAAATGGGTGGAAAAAGAAAAATATAAATCTGTTGAAGCATGTTATGCTGATTTAAGAAAAGATGGATTTAAAATATTTGCATCATCATTAACTGAAAACTCTAAAGATCTTTATAAACTTGATTTGACACAAAAAGTTGCTATCGTTGTTGGGAACGAACATCGCGGTGTTTCTGAAGCTTCTGCTGAATTATCTGATGAAGTATTTTTAATTCCACAATTTGGAATGGTGCAAAGTTTAAATGTTTCTGTTGCAACTGCTATAATTCTTTATGAAGCAATGCGACAGCGAATTAAAAAAGGTATGTACAAAAAAAGTGAGCTAGATGAACAAACACTGGATAAATTGATTGATAATTGGTGTGAGAAGTAAATGAAGAAGCGATTTGAAAAAATAAATAAAGTTAATGGGGAATTAAGTTTATCTGGTGACAAATCAATTTCGCATCGTGCTGTAATATTTTCTGCTATGGCTTCAGGTAAATCTTCAATTAAAAATCTTTCTCTCGGGGAAGATGTGAAATCTACAATGAAGATTATGCAACAATTAGGGGCAACAATTGAGACCCATGATGAACAAATATTTATTGAAGGTTGTGGATTTAAAGGATTTAGGAAATCTATTCTAGATTTAGATTGTGGAAATTCAGGTACATCTGCAAGATTGATTGCTGGTTTATTAGCAGCACAGGATTTTACTTCTACATTAATTGGAGATGAATCTCTTTCAAAAAGGCCGATGAAAAGAGTGATTGAGCCATTGAAGAAAATGGGAACTGAGTTTCAATCAAACCAAAATCTAACATTACCATTAACAATTCATCCAAAATCCCCAATTCATCCTATTGATTATGAGATGCCAGTTGCAAGTGCTCAAGTTAAAAGCAGTATTTTAATTGCTGGTTTACATTGTGATGATGAAACTACCGTAATAGAGAATGAGCAAACAAGAAATCATACAGAAAAAATGCTTTGCTTGCCTGTAAGATCTGAAAATGGAAAAATTGTCTCGTCATCCTCAAGAAAATATTATCCAGAAGCAAAAGAGTATTTTGTACCCGGAGATATTTCAACTTCTGCATTTCATATAGTTTTAACTTTGTTAACTCCAAATTCTGAGTTGATAATCAAAGATGTTTCGCTTAATCCTACAAGAACTGGATTTATCGAAGTATTAAAGCAAATGGGTGCAAATATTTCTTTTGAGAGTATTAAAACATCAAGCAATGAAGAATATGGAAATGTAATTATTAAGTCATCCTCACTAAGAAATATTAAAATGAGTTCGGAAATTATTCCAAACATAATTGATGAAATTCCGATCTTAACAATTGCTGGAATATTTGCAGAAGGCGATTTTGTCATTGAAAATGCTAAAGAACTTAGAGTAAAAGAATCAGATAGGATAAAATCTATTTGTATCAACTTAAAACATTTAGGATTAAATGTTGAAGAATCAGAAGATGGTTTAATTGTAAGCGGCTCAATAAAAAATCCTAATCCAGTTTTTGAAAGTTTTGGTGATCATAGAATAGCGATGGCATTTGTAATATTAAGTATGCTTTTGGAGAATGGGGGAGAAGTTAATGGATTGGAATGTGTTAATATTTCAAATCCACAGTTTGTAGAACAAGTGAGATCAATCGTAAACTAATTATGGAGTGGTCATCCTTCGTCTTCGCTCAGGATGACTTTGGAATATGTTCTTTAATATTTATCAGACTAATGTCACACTGAGCGCAGTCGAAGTGTGATTAAAAAAGTCAGAGTGAAATTATCTGATGCTCAAATTCACTTACCGAGATATCATCATAAACTTTACGAATAAAATCTTTTCCGTACTTATTGTAGAAGTATGTAAAGTTAATTTCTCTTTCTTGTAGATTCCCTAACGGATATAGCAAATTTGAAAGACGGGTTAACTGCCTGATTGTAGTTTCATGCTTTGTTTCTTGAGCTTTAATAGCTTTGGACTTTAATTCGACTAGAGAAGACATAATTCTATCTTTATATCGTCCACTTGAATCAACCAAAGTTTTATCGACGGCAAAAAGATTTTCTTTAATCTTGTCAAAAGTCAATTCAATTTCTTTTGATGCTTCTTCAAAAGCATTTTCAATGTTATTCTCAGATAAACTAGCAATAACTTTTTCTTTCAGTTCATCCAAGCCAAGAAAAATATCATTCATTGAGAGATCATATTTGTCTAATCCTGTAGCAACATTTTTTTCAAGAATTGTTGCAGAAGATCTAGGGAATATTATTGGTGTTTCGATATTATAAAAATCATAAAGCGGAGTAACTTGTGCAAAGTATGCAATCTCACTAGGACCGCCAATATAAAACCCGGTTGGTAACAAATAATCCTGACAAATTGGCCTAAGCAAAACATTAGGACTAAATCTTTCCGGCGATGTTTCAATCTCAGCAAGAATTTCATCTTTGGTAAACTGTTTTCGTTTTCGTCGCAGTTTGAAAACATCATCAACCGGTTCCACAGAATATCTTCCATCATCAGTGTGATAAAAAAGATTAACCGGTTTTACTTTTACTTGAGCGTGATATAATTCTTCGAGCTTTGCACTTGTCTGGATTAACTTTTGTGTATGTATAGAAAAATCATTTACCTCTTTTTTGAAAATCGGTTTTAGTAAGTTTTTAACTTGAGGGTCTTGTGGGTCAAATATTATTAAACCAAACTCATCAAATAACCAAAATAAAAGTTGCTTAAAGCTTTGTTTAAATGATTTTCCAACCTGATAACATTCTTTTAGTTTGCTGACTAATTCATTTTTAAAATCAGAATCTCTTAGACTACTTTCATACTTATTTAAAAATTCATTTAGTGCTTCATCAAAATTAATTTTCCCAATACTTTGCTTTGTATCATCATCATTAATTTCTTCCTTGTATCCAATATTTATAACCTGATTTTCATTATCGAATAAATTTATCGATCGTACCTCATTAAAATCATGATCATCACCTTCTAACCAAAAAACAGGAACAAACTTAAATTCATCATATCGTTCAGTTAATTGATTCGCTAATCTAATTGTAGTTAAAATTTTATAAACTGTGTAAAGTGGTCCACCAATTATTCCAAGCTGCTGACCAGTAACTACAGCGATTGTTTTTTCTTTATCAATAAGTTCAATATTTCTAAGGGTTTTATTAGAAATATTTTGTAAGGATGAATATTGGTTTTTAATAATCGCAGATAGATTTAATTGCTTATCTTTTCTTGAATCTGAAATACTTTTAAATAAGTTTACATAACTATCTTTATTGCGGAAGTTGTGTTTATAATATTCCCGCACATTCTCGAATTCATAAATATAATCGAGAAATAAATTTTGATTTCCTGGAATATCGCTAAAATTAATAAACATACTTACCTCAAATGTTGAAAAAGAATAAGTAAAAGTAAGAAAAAGCAGTATTCATCACAATTTAATTGAAATGCCGTAACTCACTTCTAAAGGCTTATTCTCATAAAGTATTTAAATTGGAATAATAGAATAATGGAGAAATGGAATCTCCGCGAAGAAGAATTGAAATAGTTTATACTAAAATTTGTATTTGAAACTCAACAACTTCGTTACTCCAATATTCCGTTCAAAATAAAGTTAAATCATCATTAAGAGATGCTTGAAACTAGTCTTTTACTATTAAGTTGAGTTGTTTATCTTCACAACTAAAATTAAAACCCAATTGGAAATAAATCTTTTAAAATATTTTACTTTTAAACGTGTATTAAACACAGTTAAAATTATTTTATCTTTTTCATTATCAAGAATTGTTCGTAAACCTATTGTGTGGGGAATGCCAATCTCTTATTCCATTGAACCAACAAATCACTGCAACTTAAAATGTCCAGAATGTCCTTCGGGATTGGGTGCATTGACACGTCCGCTTGGATTACTCAATTTTGATGACTTTAAAAACTGGATTGATCAGATAAAAAATACTGGATTTTACGTGCAGTTATTTTTTCAAGGGGAGCCATTTATAAATAAACATCTACCTGAAATGATAAAATATGCACAGAAGAATAATGTTTATATCTCGATTAGTACAAACGGACATTTTGTTAACGAAAAGAATGTAGATCAGGTTTTAGAAAATGCTCCGAATAAACTAATTTATTCAGTTGATGGTTTGGATGAAGAAAGTTATCAAAAGTACCGTGTTGGCGGCACTTATAAACAGGCGGATGAAGGACTAAGACTTTTGATTAAGCGCAAGAAAGAATTAAATCTTCAAATACCTTATGTGGAGTTTCAATTTATTGTAATGAAACAAAATGAACATCAGCTTGATGAGGTTAGAAAATATTGTAATGAAGTTGGCGTTGATAAACTTGTCTTTAAAACAATGCAAATTTCTTCTTACGAAAATGCAATTAAGTTCCTTCCAAACAATCCAAAGTATAGAAGATATTTAGTTAAGGATGGACAATATTCTATTAAAAATAAATTAAAGAATCATTGTTTTGCTCTGTGGCGAACTTCTGTAATTACTTGGGATGGCAAAGTTGTTCCGTGCTGTTTTGATAAGGATGCTGAATACACATTGGGAGTTCTAAATGGAAACAAATTTTCAGATATTTGGATATCAGATGCATATCAAAAATTTAGAAGTGCTGTTCTAGCAGATAGAAAACAAACTAGTATGTGTACAAATTGTACCGAAGGTTTAAAGATTAATATTCTGGAAATTGAACAATAAAAGTGGTTACCGACGAAGTAAAACATGTTTTGCATCAGAATAGTTTTATATCAAAAAATAAAGCTGTTATTCTTGTTACAACAAAAATTATTATTGCTTTAGGATTATTAATCTACTTAATCTATGTAGTTAACTTTCAAGAAATATTAGCTGCAATAAAGCAAGCAAATGTATATTTAATTTTAACAACTTTTCTGTTAAGCCTTGTAAACATTTATTTGCAGTTTTATAAATGGAAAATAACAGCAAATGTTGTTCTTCAGGAAAATCATAACTCTAAAATTTGGCTGTCTTTATTTTATGGATTTTCTGCCGGTGTTTTTACTCCAGCGAGAATTGGTGAATATTTTGGTAGGGCGATAGCATTTAAAAATCAATCCATAATGCGAGTTACACTTGCAACATTATTAGATAAATTATTTCTTCTATTGATTGTAGCTTTTTTTGGATCGATATCAAGCATACTTTTTCTTCACTATCACTATAACGTAACTTTTTATTTAACGATAGGATTATTCTTAGTTGTATTTGTTTTATTCTATTTATTCTTTTGGTTGATTTTTAATGATAGATTTTGGGAAAGTGTACTGTTTACAAAACTCAGAGATTCAATTAAACTAAATTGGCTGTTTGAAAAAATAAAAGTAT
Source organism: Ignavibacteriales bacterium (assembly GCA_038214015.1). Taxonomy (GTDB): domain Bacteria; phylum Bacteroidota; class Ignavibacteria; order Ignavibacteriales; family Ignavibacteriaceae; genus IGN3. The sequence continues at coordinate 19,154 of JBBQSH010000048.1, forward strand.
TTCGTAGGCTTGATAAAAAGTATGCTACAAAAATGTTTTTAGTATCCTTTTTATTTTATTTATGTTTTCTAGTTCAATATGCTTTGTTGGTAGCTGCATTTTCAAATCATTACAAATTTTTGGATTATTTGTGGGCCGGCAATCTTATGATGTTTGCTAAAACAATTATACCTCCTGTTTCACTTGGTGAGCTTGGAATTCGTGAAGGTACATCCATATTCTTTATAACTCAACTTGGGGAATCAGCTTCAACAGGATTTAATGCTTCAATTTTTCTATTCTTTATTAATGTGCTAATTCCATCTTTGATAGGTTTAACTCTTCTGTTAAAAAAGAATGATGATTGAAAATATTTTAATTGCAGTCATTCTATTTCTGCTCGCTCATTACGTCGTATTTCTGTTAAAGATTTATTTTGGTTTAGGAAAGCTTACAAATAGAGTTAGAGAAAATATTCCAATTGAGTTTGTTTCAATAATAGTTCCATTTAGAAATGAAGAAAAAAATATTCTTAAGACTTATACAAGTCTCACTTCTCAGAATTATCCAAAAGAAAAGTATGAAATTATATTTGTCAATGATTCTTCAGACGACAATTCATTGCAATTATTAGAAAATCTTCCAAAAAAAGAAAATGTATTTATCCATACAGTCCCACAAGAATATTCCATAAATGCTCACAAAAAAAGAGCAATTAGATTTGGGATAGAAAAATCAAAAGGAGGAATAATAGTAACAACAGATGCAGATTGTATCCACTCAAAAGATTGGCTGATAAGTCTAGTCAAGTTTATGGATGAAAAAACCGGATTTGTCTCAGGTCCCGTTGAGTTTGTGGCTGATTCAAATCTTTTTAGTAGAATGCAAAGATTAGAATTTGCCGGTCTTGTGATTACGGGTGCAGGATTAATTGGATCAGGAAACCCGATAATTTGTAATGCTGCTAACATTGCATATCGCAAAAAAGTTTTTGAAACTGTTGGGGGATTTACTTATCAAATGAGTCTTTCTTCTGGCGATGATGAATTGTTGATGCAAAAAATTCATCGTGATACAGATTTTCAAATAAAATTTGCTTTAAACAAAAATGCAATCGTTGCAACAGAAGCAAATCCAACGCTACAAGATTTTTATCATCAACGTAAGCGATGGGCAAGTAAAGGATTATTTTATGGTGATAGTTTTCTTTTAATCAAACTGGTCTTGATATTTTTGTTTTATCTTTCATTATTGGCTCAACCGATTCTTGGTTTTGTAATATCAACAAAATTCTTTCTAACATTTATTTTTTCATTTCTAATCAAATTATCATCTGAATATCTGGTTCTAAAAAAGGGAACGAGCTTACTATTCGATTCCAAAATTCTTAAACCATTTCTCATAACTCAACTTCTTCAAGTGCCATACATATTAGTTTCTGGATTTATGGGAATGTTTGGTAATCTTGTATGGAAAGATCGAAAAATTAAGCGTTGATCTCTTAATAGCTATTCCGTTCTACAAAGCGAATGGATTCGGAATCTAGTCAATGGAGGCACAGATGCTGAAACAAGTTTAGCATAACTTACAAATACATTAGTGTTCACTTAACTATACAATTTCAATGTAAATAATTCATTTCTAGCTTAAATTAAAAACTTTTCAATGGCATAAACCTTGGCTAATAGAAGCAAGACACAAAGGAGTATGTCATGAAAAAGTTAATAATCGCAGCAGTCATAATAGTTTTTGGTTTATCAGCAAGCACTGATGCAAACACAAACTATGCTAAAAGAGTTGGTGGATATTTTTACACTTCACTCTCACCATACGGAACCTGGATTGAAATAGGTTTCGGAACGCCTGTATGGCGACCAACAATGATGAAAAGAAACTGGTCACCTTATCATCAAGGTCAGTGGATTTATACTAATTACGGTTGGTATTGGGACTCTTACGAACCATTTGGACACGTAGTTTATCATTACGGAAGATGGTACTATGATGATTATTACGGCTGGATATGGATTCCTGATAATGAATGGGCACCTGCCTGGGTTGATTGGAGATATGATGATGATTACATCGGCTGGGCTCCATTATCACCTTATGCATTGTTCTCAATAAACATTGGTATACATCACACTTATGATTATTACGTCCCTTATAATCACTGGAATTATGTTCAGTACAATCATTTTTGTGATAATAATGTTTACAATTATTACGTTGCACCTAAATATAAATACAGAGTTCATAATAAAACCAAGATGAGAACTAACTACTCATATTACGATGGAAGAGTTAGAAATGATGGAGTAGATTACGATAGAATTCGCGAAAGAAGTGGAAGAACTATCGAAAAAAGAAATCTTGTAGGAGTCAATGATCCAAGAGAACTATCTAAAGATAGAGACTCTAAAAATCGTAACAGAGAAGTAAGAACTTACTTTGCTAATTCAGATGATTTTTCTCGTGAAGGTTTGAGAGATGTTAAGGTTGAGAAAAAGGAAAGAAAATCTACACTTGAACTTTCTAAAGTTGAATTAGGAAGAGATAGAA
>JBBQSH010000049.1:0-21637 GCA_038214015.1 Ignavibacteriales bacterium
ATACTAAAGACAATCTTGATTGCCAATCAAAATTAGGCGATATTCGTTTCCGAAAAAAAGTATATTAACTCAGCTTACGCAGGCGGAAGGAAAACCTCCAAGGTTTTAAGATTCTTACTTTTAAAGTAGTGATTTATCAAAGCCTTTTATTGGAAACCTTGGAGGTTTTAAATTTTGCGTAAGGTAACTGTTGTGATATTTTTAATTATGAGTCCGTTCAAAAAAGGTCATTCCGGTGAAAACGGGAATCTGAAACCTTGCGTATTTGAATGAGATTCCCACTTTCGAGGGAATGACATTTAGAGTATTTTGTCCTTTTAGAGCGGACTCAATTATTAAAAGTTAAATTAGAAAAACCTTCAAGGTTTTCAATAACATTCGTGTGATATAATGTTTAATCAAAGATAAATTGATGCAAAAAATCCGAGAAAAAATAAATACAATTGATGATCAAATGCTTAAGCTTCTTTCTGAAAGAAGAGAATTAAGTGTTGAGATTATCAAGTTAAAGAATGAGGATAAATCTGCTATCCGCGATCGTGAACGAGAGAAAATTTTATTAACAAGATTGATTGAAGCAGGCAGAGAGTATGGTTTGGATACACATTATGTTTCAAAAATCTTTCAGGAAATAATTAGTGATTCAGTAAGAATACAAAATCGATTTGTACTTGAATCATCAAACTCATCTGAAAAATCCGATTTACTTAAAGTTGCGATACAAGGCATTGAAGGCTCGTACAGTTTCCTTGCAACTAACCAATTCTTTAGTGATTCCGGCAAAGATATACACTTTAAAAAGTTTAACACATTTGATGAAGTAGTTGAATCTGTTGAAGAATCCACTTCTGATTATGCAATCCTGCCAATCGAAAATACAACGAGCGGAAGTATTAATGATGTTTATGATTCACTAACAAGCAGCAATCTTCACATAATTGGAGAGGAAATATTTCCTGTAAAACACTGTTTGCTCACAATTGAAGATGTACCATTAAATAGTATCAAAAAAATATATACACATTACCAGGCTGCCAGGCAGTGCAGTAAGTTCCTCAAATCAATTCCCAATGCAGAAGTTGAGTTGCTGCCTGATACGGCAAAATCCGTTGAGTATATAAAAGAAAAAGGTGATAAATCTTTTGCAGCTATCGCAAGCAGGGAAGCAGCAGAAATATTTAATGTTGTTGTATTACGTGAGGATATTGCAAATCAACAAGGAAACTTTACACGATTTTTAATTTGTTCTCGTAATCCAATTACGGTAGATGATCGTATCCCGGCAAAGACATCCTTAATTCTTGCAACTGCTCATAAGCCGGGTTCGCTTGTAGATGCCTTATCTGTATTTCGTGATTATCATATTAATATGACTAAACTTGAATCAAGACCCATAATTGGAAATCCCTGGGAAGAAATGTTTTATCTTGATTTTCAAGGAAATATACAGGATCAAAAGGTAAAATCTTTGCTGGATGAAGTAGGAAAACATACACGCTACTTAAAAATACTTGGATGCTATCCCGCAAAAGATGTTGAAAAAACTAAAGTTGAAAGAATATCTGTGAAGACAGATAAAATAAAAGAAATCACTTCAGCACCCGAAACTATCACACAGAAAAAATCTGTTTCAAACGTTTCATATAAACTTGCAAGCAGGGAATATAAAAGTGATGACACAATTATTTCTGTAAGAGATGTAAAGATTGGCGGTGGAAGTTTTACAATAATTGCGGGACCATGTTCTGTTGAATCTTATAACCAAATACTCGATTGTGCTAAAGAAGTAAAAAATAATTTTGCGCACATACTAAGAGGCGGGTGCTTTAAACCCCGCACATCTCCGTATGCATTTCAAGGATTGGGTTTCGAAGCACTTGATTATTTAAAATCCGCAGGTGATGATTATGATTTACCGATTATTACAGAAGTTTTATCTGTCGATCAGGTAGAGAAAGTAGCCGAAAAATCTGATATACTTCAAATCGGTGCAAGGAATATGCAAAACTTTTCTTTGCTTTCGGAAGTTGGTAAATCATTTCGTCCCGTTATGTTAAAGCGCGGACTAATGGCTTCAATCGAGGAATTATTGAATGCGGCTGAATACATTCTTGCTCGTGGTAACAGACAAGTTATTTTATGCGAACGCGGAATAAGAACTTTTGAAACTGCAACAAGAAACACTTTAGATTTAAGTGCAATCCCGTTTTTAAAAGAACTAACACATCTTCCTGTAATTGTTGATCCATCACACGCTGTTGGAAAGCGTGATAAAGTTCTTCCAATGGCAAAGGCTGCAAAAGCAGTTGGCGCCGATGGAATTATGGTTGAGATACATCCGGACCCTGATAAAGCTTTAAGCGATGGTGAACAATCAATGCGATTCGATCAGTTTAGATTGATGACGCAAGAACTTGAGAAAATGAATTGAGCTTTAAGAAAGTTGCGATCATCGGTTTAGGATTAATTGGCGGATCATTTGCAAAAGCTGTAAAGCATGCCGATCAAAGTATTTTTATTTCGGCATTTGATATACCTGAAACATTAAAAATAGCATTTAACGAAAAAGTTATTGATGAACAATTAAGCAGTGTTGATGGTTCTCTAAATTCTGATTTAATAATTTTAGCATTACCAATTGAGCTTAGTTTAAAGGTATTTAAAGAACTTTCCCCAAGATTAAATTCAAATCAAGTCATCTCCGATCTTTGCAGTGTTAAAGGAATATTTGCCGACGAATGGAAATCAATTTCCAGTTCTGGCAAATACATCGGTGCACATCCAATGACAGGTAAAGAAAAAAGCGGTTACGATAATTCTGACCTTCTGCTTTATGAAAACTCTGTTTTTATTATATGCGCAGAAAATGAAAAGGATGAGACATTAAAATCATACATTGATTTTATTAAACTTATAGGAGCAAGAATCGTTTTACTGGATGCACATTTGCATGATAGAATAACTGCTCATGTTTCGCATCTTCCACAATTACTTTCTGTGCTGCTGATGAATCAGGCAAATAATAAAATGGATAATGTTGCTCTGCTTGATTTTGCTGCAGGTGGTTTTCGTGATATGACGCGAATTTCCTCGAGTGATTTTAAGATTTGGGAATCCATTTTACGATATAATAAATCTGATATCCTAAAAACCTTGAATCTATTTCTAGATCAGATTTTAAGACTAAATAAGTTAATTGAAGAAGATGACTTCAAATCGATTGGCGATCAGTTTGAGAGCGCAAGACTTGCAAGAAATGAAATTCCGATTAATACAAAAGGTTTTATTGATCCTCTTTATGACATAATGGTTTTTGTAAAAGATGAACCTGGAATGATTAGTAAAATCTCAACAATACTTTTTGAAAACAAAATCAATATAAAAGATATTGAGTTGTTGAAAATACGAGAAGGAACAGGCGGCAACTTTAAATTTTATTTTGAATCTGAAACAGATGCTGCAAAAGCAAAACTGCTAATAATAAATGCCGGATTTAATATCCAATAGTCCGTTAAACTTGATTATCGATACAGACCACAAGAAAAATAATTCTCTTTTGCCAAAAGTCTATCCTTAGTATTTTTTAGCAATGAAAAATATACTTACCGTAGTATTGTTAATAACAAACATTCAACTATTTCCGCAAATAAATCCAGAAGGTTTAAATGGCGGGAAAGTAACTGGAATGGTTTTTGATTATGATTCAAAGCATTCAATTGAATACGCTAATATTGTTTTATTATCTCCTATTGATTCGTCATTAATCAATGGTACCATCACTGACGAAAACGGTCTTTTTGAATTGTCTGGTATTACACCCGGCAAATATTTGCTTGATGTAAGATTTATCGGTTATAAAACCGAAAACTTTGATATCGAGGTTACAGAGTTTGATAAAGTATTTGATCTCGGAGAAATTTTTATAAATCCCAATGCTCTTGAACTTAATGATGTAGTTGTTCAAGCTGAAAGATCACCAGTTTCATATCAGATAGATAAAAAAGTTATTGATGTTGATAAAATACAAACTGTTATGTCTGGTAATGCTTCCGATGTTTTAAGAAATATTCCATCCGTTACAGTTGATATTGAAGGAAATGTAAGTCTGCGGGGCAGTGCTAATTTTACAGTTCTAATAGATGGGCGCCCTTCAATTTTAAGTGCACAAGATGCGCTGCAGCAGATACCCGCAAGCTCAATCCAGAATATTGAAATTATAACAAATCCATCTGCTAAATATGATCCTGAAGGAACTGCAGGTATTATAAATATCTTGATGAAGAAAAATGAAAACCTTGGATTAAGCGGTGTAATAAATGCAAACGTCGGATTGAATAAAAAATATGGAGGAGATTTTCTTTTTCAATATCGTACCAGCAACTTGTCCTACTTACTTGGCATGGATTACAATACAAGAACATTTCCCGGAACTTCAATTTCTGAAAATACATATATTTCTCAGAGTTCAACCTCATATTTAAATTCTAATGGTAATTCTGAATGGGGACGAATTGGTTTTGGTATAAGAGGTGGATTTGAATTTAATTTTTCTACAAATGATTTTATAAATTTTACAGCTCGATATGGTACACGAGAAGGTGGTCAAAACTCTGACCTGAATTACAGCGAATGGTCAAGTCTTTCTTCTGATGTATTGTTTTATAAGAATATGACTCAAAGAAGTAGAGATGGACAATACGCAGGAACAAATTTTACTTACATTCATAATTTTGGAGGTAAAGGTCACGAAATTAAGAGTGAATTTAATTTTAGATATAATGATGGAGATGAATCAACTTTAACCGAATCCAGAAATGGTGACATTATTTTAGAAGGAAAAGAAACAACTGAGTTTGGTCCTTCCAGAGATCTTGAATTTAAGATTGATTATACACTTCCATTTCTTGGAGTTAAAAGAATTGAAGCAGGTTATGAAGCTGAATTAGAAAATTCAGATGAAAATAATGGTTTGTATTTATACGATTCGTTAAGCACTCAATATATCAATCAGCCGCAGTTCAGTAATTCCGTTAACTATATTAATAATTATCAAGCTCTCTATGCCACTTATATGGATCAGTTTGGCAATTTTGGAATTCAAGGTGGTTTTAGAACTGAATATAGTTATCGAACAATAACATTACTCGATCCGGCTGATGAGTACAAAATTGAACGCTGGGATTACTTTCCGACATTGCACACATCTTATAAATTTTCTGAAGGCACACAATTGATGGCAAGTTATTCTCGCCGTATCCAGCGTCCGCGTGGCTGGGAGTTAGAACCATTTTACACCTGGACAGATGCAAATAATGTTAGAATCGGAAATCCGGACTTTTGCCGGAACTTATTGATTCTTATGAAACTGGAATACAAACTTTCTTTGGTGATGTTTCATTGTCAGTCGAATTATATCATAGAATTACTAATTATAAAATTGATCGTATAAGATCGGTCTATCCTGATGATGATAATGTTACTCTAAATACTGTGGTTAATATCGGAAAAGATTTTTCTACTGGAAGTGAATTGATGATGATATTTGATCCGCTGGAATTCTGGAATTTAAATTTTATGGCTAATCTTTATAATTACAGATTTGAAGGTGTTCTGTAAGATGAATCGTTTGAGAGAGAAAGTTTTAATTGGAGTACAAGATTAAATAATATGTTTAAACTCGGAGCGAATACACAGTTGCAGTTAAATTTAAATTATAATAGTCCCGGTGTCTCTTCACAAGGAACGTGGGAAGGTTTTTTTTACAACGGATCTTTCTGTTAAACAAGATTTCTTTGAAAAATTACTATCACTCACTTTGCAAGTAAGAGATTTATTGGGAACAGCTAAACATGAATTTAGTTCTTCCGGACATGATTTTTATTCTTATAGCTACTTTGAGCGGGAATCACCAATGGTAATATTAAATGCCAGAATTAATCTTAATAACTTCAAGTCTAAACAAGAGCCGGGTGGAATGGAGAATCTAAATAATGGTAGAGAAGAGTTTTAATTTTATATCCCGATTTTTATTCAATTACAAAATCAGTAATATCAACCCTTAATCATTTCATTTTAATCTGAGTATCTGAAAATAATTCAGAAAATAAATCAAGGAAATTATGTCATTCGAAAAATTAAAACTCATAAAACCAATCCAATTAGCTGTTAACGAAGAGGGTTATAAAATTCCAACTCCTATTCAGCGGCAGGCAATTCCCGTTATTCTTGAAAGAAGAGATATACTTGGGTGTGCACAAACAGGAACAGGAAAGACAGCCGCTTTTGCAATTCCTATTTTGCAAATTCTAACAGAAGAAAAAGAAGATCACAGATCAAAAAAAGTAATACAATCCTTAATAGTAACACCAACCAGAGAACTCGCAATTCAAATTGGCGAAAGTTTTAATGCATACGGAAGACATACCGGTTTAACCAGCGCTGTAATTTTTGGCGGAGTTACTCAAAAAGCACAAACTGATAAGCTTATACACGGTATTGATATATTAATTGCTACCCCAGGAAGACTTTTAGATTTAATGCATCAAAAGTTTGTAAATCTTAATCATATAAAGTTGTTTGTATTGGATGAAGCAGATAGAATGCTGGATATGGGATTTATCCATGATGTTCATATGATAATTGCAAAGCTTCCAACCAAAAGGCAATCATTATTTTTCTCGGCTACTATGCCGCCTGAAATTATAAAACTCGCAAATACAATTGTATCTGATCCTGTAAGTATTGATATAACACCGGAATTCAAAACTGTTGAAGCAATTAAGCAGGCAGTTTATTTTGTATCAAAACCTGATAAGAAAAGATTACTATATCATATACTTAGAAATGAAAAAATTAATTCTGCGCTTGTGTTTACAAGAACAAAACACGGAGCCAATTTAGTTACAAAGTTTTTAAGAGCATCCAAGATTTCAGCCGATGTTATACACAGTGGCAAATCTCAAAATGCAAGACAGCGTGCATTAAATGATTTCAAGTCGTTACGAACAAAAGTTCTTGTTGCAACAGATATTGCTGCTCGCGGAATAGATATAGATAAACTCTCTCATGTATTCAATTATGATATTCCGAATATTCCAGAAACTTACGTGCATCGTATTGGAAGAACAGGCAGAGCTGGATTAGGTGGGATTGCGCTATCTTTTTGTGAAGATGAAGAAAGAGCTTATTTAAAGGACATAATTAAGTTGATCAAAATCCAGATTCCAATTATTCATGATCATCCATATAAAATTAGTAGTGAGGGAGTTCAACTAACTGGACAACAACATATAGTAAAATCTCCCTTACCTGAAAAATCTGAAATTAAAAAAAAATCAGGTCGATCAGGATACTTCAGCAAGAAAAAGAAAAGATGGGGGCGCAACCCAAACACAAATAAGGCAAAGATTTAAATTATCTGACTGTCATTCCCGTGTAAACGGGAATCTAAATCCACAAAACAAAATGGATTCCCACTTGCGTGGGAATGACTTAATAAGAAATTTCGAACTCTCTTTATAAGTTTATTGGAAAGTTATTTCGTCAATTAAACTAAGAGAGAAATAATTATTCTCTCAAAATTAAAATCGCACCAACCAAAATTAGTATTGCAGCTATACTTCTCTTCAAAAGATCTTTATCATTAAATAACTTTCCACCAATAACTGTAGCCCAAAAAACAGATGTTCGTTTAATAGCTAGCACCAATGCAACTGAAGCCAGGCTTACTGCAACAATTTGAGTATATCGATATCCGATTGTAAGAACGGAAATTAACGCAATCACACCAAGATTATCCTTTTTAATACTAACGGAACTTACTTCTTCTTTTCTTCTAAAAATTAAATAGATAATTGAAAATAGTATGGCAAAGTAAATATGCTGAAAAGCAGTTAGTGATATGGGTGAAAGATTCAGCTTAATGAGTAATAGTTTATCAAGTATTGAAGATGCTGTAAAAAGAAAAAGTGCAAGAATAATATATCGATGATACTTGGATTTTAAATACACATTAAAAGGGAAGACAAATTCTTTAAGGTTTTTACTTTCAAGAATAAAAGTTCCAACGATCAAAAACATTAGTCCTATCACTTCAACTGTTTTTAAGGATTCTCCGAGAAGTAGAAAAGCAAACACTGCTACAAATCCGGGAGTAAGTGCAAGCAGAGGCAAAGCGTTACTTATCTCTAAATTTTTAAGCGCAATCATTACACAGAGAAAAGCGGCAACACCAATGACCGATTTTGCAAATAGTATTGAAAGATTTAAAATATTAATTGTGTTGTAATCTATAAAAAAGAAAAAGGGGATGGAAAAAACCAAATTTACAATTGATAGTAAAAAAGAAAATTCTAATGCGCCGAGATTAAATAGTACTTTTTTCTGTGTAATTGCCGCAAAAGCAGAAAGCAAAGCGGAAATAAGTGCAATAGCAAACCAAGTCATAAAATTAATCCGATAGAAGTTTTATTAAAATTAAAATGCAAGATTTGCCCGCATAAAAATATTTCTGCCAGGTTCACTAATTATATATCCTCTATTGGTTGATAGGTGATTTCGATATTCTTTATCCAAAATGTTTACAATCCCAACACTAAAACCAGCCTTAACCGTTCCGAGTGTTAGATTAGTAAAATTTAATTTAAAATTGAAGGTAACATAACCTGCAGTAATTAACTCACCAGGAGCAACCTTACTCTGCTCTGCAAATAAAACTGCAGATAAATCTGTACTCAGCCAATCGAGAGGGATGTACTCGATACCAATAATTCCGTTTAAAGGTGATATTTGAGGAAGATCCTGATCATCTTTTTGATTTAATCCTCTTACATAAGAGAGTGTATTGTAGAAATTGAATTTGTTCATAGGTTTGTAGTTAATAGAATATTCAAATCCATATAAAAGTGCTTCTCCAATATTAACTTTTATTAATGTGTCAATGCCAGGTCCTTCATATAGATAAGTTTCAGTTACTAAATCTTGTAAAGAGTTAATAAATATACTTGATGTTATATTTAAAATATCTGGAAAGTATCTAAAACCCAGATCAAAGAAATAACCTTGCTCGGGCTTAAGATCAGGATCGCCTATTCTTATCACACTTCCAAGATCGATGTATTGATATCTTTCTTCAAGCGAAGGTGAGCGGAATGAACGCGCCGCATTAAAACTAATATTCGAATTATCACTTAATGAGTAAAGCAAACCTAAATTAAACACATAAGATTTGTTACTTGCTGATTCGGCATTCCATATTATTTTTTGTCCTGCAGGATGATTATTAACTACTCCATCAGTCACGTCATATAGTGGATTAAGAGTTTCAGAATTGTTTAACCAGATATAATCATAACGTCCGCCAAGAGTTAGATTTAAATTATCAAATAAATTCATTTCATCCTGTAAATAAATTCCAGCACTGCTGTAATCCGCATCAGGTAGAGGTTTTTCATAAATAGTTTTATAAATCGTTCTAACTACTGAGGAATCGGTTGAATTTAATATTTCTATTTTCTGATCACGTGTACGCAAGCCATTATATTTTCTTTTCCAGAAATCAAATCCGGCAATTATATAGTGGTTTACAAATTTAATATCTGCTTGTGTTTGAAATCCGTCTGTATTATGATCAGCACCAGGACTAATCTTTAATACGCTTATGCGACGTGGAGGCTGTCCATTAGCTCCGGGAACAAATTGAACTATTCCCGGAATATTTTCTACATCTCTTGAAATAAACTGATGAAAATATTTTGCAGATAATTTTATTAACGAGCGACTGAGATTATTTATTTTATATTCAGCACTAAGCAGTCTTCTCAACTCCTCTGGATAAGTAACAACAGCACTATTAGGAAACAGCGGTGCACCTCCCGGAATTCCAACATCATAAGCACTAAACTGCTGGAAGTTAAATTTTATTTCATGATTCTCAAGTGGTTTAATTTGAAACAAAGTGCTAAAACTATTGTCTTCAAATTGGCTGTTGCTTAATTCACCTGAAGGAGTTTGAGTATTACCGGCTTTTCTATAATTGCCGCTTAATTTTGCAATCCAATCATTACCCGAGGCTATAAGATTTATTCCGCTTGAGAAAAAGTTATTTACAAAATTATATCCACCGGAGTAAGAACCTTTTAAACTTAAATTGCTGTTATAGCTTCCTGATTTAGAAATAACATTTATTGTTCCACCTGTTGCTCCGGATCCATATAAAGATGAAGCAGCACCTTTTATAACTTCAATTCTCTCAACATCGTTAAGATCAAACATTGAAAGGCGAGCACTGATATCAGTTGATGTTTCAATTCTATTTCCATCAATTAATGTAACAACATTTGAACGACTTAGACCTCTAATGCTAACTTCGGTACCCCAAATCCCATCACGTAACAGAGAAATACCGGATTCTGTTTTTAATAAGTCAGAAACAGTAAATGAAGGACTCATTTCAATTTCTTTTTTATTGATTGAGGATACTGAATATGGAAGCATCTGAATACTCTGCTCATACTTTCCTGCGGTTACAATAACTTCATTAAGATTTATTTTTCCAGGATAAAGTAAAATTGTTATTAATGTGTCGGAAAGTAATTCAATACTATCTTCATAAGTTTTATAGCTTATATGTGATAGTAGTAATGTGTATTTTCCTTTGGGAATATTATCTAAAACACAATCACCGAAACTATTTGTTGTGCCAAAGTATTTATTGGATAATGAAATGTTTGCATTTATTACAGGTTTATCATCTTCTACGCTGGAAACTTTTATTCTCATATCAATTGATTGTGCGAAGCTAACGATTTGTATAAGAGATAGTGTTAAAAAAATGAATAGAGATTTCATAAATATTTAATCAACAGTAAGTTAATTTTTGTAACTAATTATTTATTTATTAAAAAATGTCTTTGTAAATATAACGACAGTTTTAACAGGGGAGCAATAAAAAGTACCCTCACTCATAGCAAATTATATTACGATTTTATTAAAGTCAAAATCAAATGTGCACCGTTAATTATTATTGCATGATAAAAGTATATATTACAGATGATTACAAATTCAACTTGTCACAAATATTTCTCTTATTTAACTTTTAGAAAGATTTTTTAGAATTATAGAATGAAAACAATCTTCCAAGTAATACTTCTTACAATGTTTTCAGTTTCCATTGTATATCCTCAGAATGAGATATTTAAATCAATAACCGCTGAAAATGGATTATCCAGCAGTAATATTAATTGTCTGCTTCAGGATAAGTTGGGTTTTATTTGGATTGGTACAGATAACGGCTTAAACAGATTTGATGGTTCAGATATTAAAGTTTTCAGGAATAATCAAAATAGTTCATCAAGCATTTCTGATAATAGTATCTGGTCTTTATTTGAAGATAGAAAAGGAAATATTTGGATTGGGACAAAAGGTGGAATTCTAAATAAATATTCTACTGAGTATGAAATATTTGAACATATAAAGTTTAATGAAAACAAAGATGCTGAAAATAGTATTACTGCGATACTTGAAGACAATAATGGAATAATGTGGATTGGAACTTACTCTCAGGGGCTCTACAATTATAATCCTTCAACCGGTAAATTCAAGAATTGGAAATATGATCCAACCAATAAAGCTGGAATAAGCAATAATTATATAACTTCTTTGCTGCAGGATGAGTCTGGTTTTATCTGGGTTAGCACATACAATGGATTGAATCGTTTAAATCCTGAAAAACTTACAGATGGATTTACTGTATTTCAATCAAGTGATACAAACACAAATACGATCAGCGATAATCTTGTTTGGCGAATAAGTAAATCAATTTTTAAAAGTAATTTATTATGGATTGGTACTGCAAATGGATTGTGTACTTACGATATCAAGAGTAAAATATTTAATCGTGTTCCGGTAAAAGCAAAAGTACCTTTACAGTTTAGTAATAGTTTTGCATCAGTTGCTGAACAGAATATTAATGGAAAAAATATTCTTTGGGCAGCTACTTATGGTGGATTGTTTAGAATTGATTTGAGTAATAATTATACTGAACAATTTATTTACGATAAGAATAATTCTTATGGTTTGCTCGGCAATCATATTGACCAATTATTAATTGATCGTTCAGGAGTTTTATGGATAGCAACCGAAAAAGGATTGAGTTATCATACCTTGAAATTTCAAAAATTCAATATTCTACTTTCAAAAAATATTAATGAAAATCTATTTCAAGAATTAGTCGTTTCTGATGTTAAAGGAATTGTTGAAGGCAGATATAATGAATTTTACATAGCTTATACGGAGGGCTTGTTCTTACTAAAAGTGAATAGAAATAAATCAGAATTAAAAAAGTTTACCGAGTTAAATCACTTAAATCTTTGGTCTCTGGAAAAAGGTCTTAATAATGATCTATGGATTGGAACATACGGAAATGGATTAATCCATTTTGATCTTACAACTTCAAAAAAAAGAATTATTAATATTGAAAGTCCAACATTTAAAACTTCGGCATTCAATTATATTAAAGCTTTGCATCTGTCTAAAAATGGATCGCTATGGATAGGGTTTTGGGGCGGCGGAATAGCATCTCTCGATACAAAGACAGAGCAATATAAAATTTGGATTAAGGCCGATAACATTAAAAATAGTTTAAGCTTTAATGATGTTTGGGCTTTGCATGAAGACAAACTTGGAAGATTATGGATCGGAACAAATGGCGGCGGATTAAATTTATTTGTTCCAAATAAAAGTGAATTTATAAATTGGAAATTTGACAGCAATTCAAAAAATTCACTCATTAACAATTCGATACTGAGCCTGAGCGAATTCCCATCCGATAATGCAAATGAAATAATTCTTTTAGTTGGGACTGAAAATGGATTAAGCAAAATAACTGTTAAGAATCCTGATTCTGATAATTATAATGTTCAGTTGCAATTTAATAATTTTATTAATGCAACAGATTTAATAGATAAATCATTATGCGGCATATTGAGTGATGAAAATGGATATTTATGGTTGAGTAGTAACTCTGGTCTGATGAGGTTTAAACTAGCAGATCAATCATCAGTTTTATTTGGCAGCGCCGATGGATTAAGCAGCAATATTTTTAATTCCGGTGCATTTTATAAATCAAAGAGTGGGTTGATGCTATTTGGTTCAGTAAAAGGACCGGTTATTTTTAATCCAGCAGAGATTGTCCTTTCTGAGTTTGAACCGAATATTATCTTAACAGATTTTCTGATTCTTAACAAAAAAATTACACCGGCAGAAAACGCTCCTTTACAAAAAAGTATTGCAGTTGCAAAGGAGGTTAATCTATCATACGATCAAAATGTTTTTACATTCAGTTTTGCATCGTTAGATTATAACGCAAGTGAACAAATTCAATATTTATATAAACTGGAAGGATCTGATAAAGACTGGATCAAGAGCGGCACTCTACATTCTGCAACATATACTAACCTTGATGCAGGCTCTTATACATTTAAAGTAAAAGGCACAAATAGCGATGGGTATTGGAGTAATAATGAAGCTTCAATTAAAATAAATATTGCACCGCCTGCGTGGAAAACTGTATGGGCGTATATCGTTTATGTTTTAATTATTGCAGTTGGACTATTCGCTATTAGAAAATTTGAGCTAAGCAGAAGTAGATTAAGAAATGAGTTAAGATTAAGAGATTTGGAAGCAAAAAAGATTCGTGAAATTGAAAATATGAAATCAAGATTTTTTGCTAATCTCTCTCATGAATTTAGAACTCCATTAATGCTAATCAAAGGTCCTGCCGAACAACTATTGAATGATAAAAATTCAAAGCGAATTGAACAGTACGAATTGATTCACAGAAACAGTCAAAAGCTTCAGAACCTGATTGATCAATTACTTGAGTTATCTCAATTAGAAGCCTCGTCTATTCCGATTAAAGCAAAGAAAGAAAATATAATTCCAGCTTTGCGTGGTTTGTTTTTTTCATTTGATTCGTATGCTAAACAAAAAAATATCAGCATAAACTTTATATCTTCATCAGAAAAAATATTTGTCTGGTTTGATAGAGATAAACTGGATAAAATATTAAATAACATCTTATCAAACGCATTTAAGTTTACTCCGCAGGGTGGATCTATCTCTGCAGATGTTAAATCCATTTTTGTAAATGATTCTGAACATCTTCAGATATTAATAAGAGATACTGGAATTGGGATTCCAAAACATAAAATTGAAAAAATATTTGATAGATTTTATCAGGTTGATGATTCTTCAAGAAGAGCTTATGGCGGATCAGGAATTGGACTATCGTTAGTTAGAGAATTAGTTGATCTGCATAAGTGGAAGATTTTTGTGGACAGCGAAGTTGGAAAAGGGACTGAGTTTACTCTAGAAATTCCTTTAAATGATTTTTATCTAAATGAAAACGAAAAATTTGAAAAAAGTTCGGCAACAGATTTACTTGAGAATGGAAATAAAGATTTTGCTATCAATAATCAGTTAGTAAAAGATAAACTAAAAATGGATAAGCAGAATTTTGTTCATCTAGTAGATCAATCAGAACCTAGCTCAACCATTCTTATTGTTGAGGATTCTGAGGATGTTAGAATTTACATAAGTGAACTGTTAAAAGATAATTATACAATCCTGCTTTCCGAAAATGGACAAAAAGGTTTGCAAAGTGCATTTGAAAATCTTCCCGATCTTATTATCAGTGATGTGATGATGCCGGAAATGGATGGAATAGAATTTTGCAAAAATATTAAATTGGACTGGAGAACTTCTCACATTCCCGTAATTCTGCTTACAGCCAAAGCAACAACTGAAAATAAAATTGAAGGATTAGAAACGGGTGCGGATGATTATGTAACAAAGCCATTCAGTTTTCGTGAGCTTTCTGTCAGAATAAAAAATCTTTTATATCAAAGACAACTGCTGCGCCAAAAGTTTGGCAAAGATGTTCTTTTTAAACCTGAAAATATAACTCCAAATAAAGCGAATCAAGAATTTCTTCAAAATACAATTAGTGTTGTTGAAAAAAATCTATCAGATACGGATTTTGATTCTGATAAATTTGCAAGTGAAATATTTTTAAGCCGCAGCCAGTTACATAGAAAGATTCACTCAATAACGGGTCAATCAACCGGTGAGTTTATTAGAACTATCAGACTTAAAAAAGCTGCAGGATTAATTCTAGAAAAAAAATTATCAGTTACCCAAATCGCATTTGAAGTTGGATTTAATAGTCCATCGCATTTCACAAAAGCCTTCAAACAAATGTTTGATTGTTTGCCATCTGAATTTATAGATAGAAGCAACTCTTAGCATAATCAATTCCATAAAAAATTATTTTTCTTAACATTTGCAACACAAACGCTAAAGATTGACACACAAGCGACAGCGCACTTCTCAAAATTAAAATACTTTTGCACCTAAGATTTAAGAAACCTAAAAGAGTTAGTTGATTTATATACAATTAAAAAGGAGCAAAAAATGAAAAAAATTCTTTCCACAATTTTTCTACTTGTATTGTTCGGAAGCGGTTTTTTACTGCCGCAATCAAGCGGAGTTGATTCTCCAAAAGGTGTTCAAGTTGCCTTTCCATTCTTTGATGATGTTGAAGACACTACAGTGTCATCTTCAAATTGGCAAAGAGATGCTGCTGTTTGGAAAATGCAGCAGGCAACTGCTCATAGTGGTACATATATTTGGGCTATGCTTCCTACTACAGGTTCTTATAATTATCTTTCATTGGCATCAGATATTAATCTATCATCAACCCCAAACCCTTATTTATCATTTTGGGTCAGAAAAGCTGATGGTGGAACTGGTGCGTTAAGTATTGAAGCATCCAATGATGGCGGAACAAATTGGACTGTGCTTAGTCAACCCTCTTTCAGCGGAAATTTCTATTTGCGTTATCAAGTGTCACTAAGCAATTTTCTTCAGGCAAACACGCGTATCCGAATTGGATGCTATGCTCCTTATGGAAGCACTTATTATTTAGATGACGTAATGATTGATAATGCCCCATCACCACAACCTGTTTTGCTTTCAAGTCCGACTGATAATGGAATGAATGTGACCTGGAATCAATCAACTGCGCTTGATTTTTATAGATATAGAATAATCATTTCAACAAGTACAAGTGATGTTAACAACTTTTATATTGCACCATCCCTAAGTGGAAGAGCTGAAACGAAAGTTTTGGATTTTTTTACTAAAACGAAACTTGATACTTTATTAACTGATCTTACTTTTGCAAACACTTTATACTATGCAAAAATTTATGAAGAAGACACTCAAGGTAATGTTAATCAAGGTTCTGATAGATCAGATCTTTCTACAGCATTTAATATAACACAACAAACAACACCTTTTGTACAAAATTTTGAAGGTTCATTTAATTGGGTTGCAGATTTACCATGGGCAGTTACAACAGATGATGCAGGCGATCCTGGTCATAGCCCAACTCATGCTTATGAAGATAGCCCTCAAGGAAATTATCCTGCAAATGCTGACAGGCGTTTGACTATGCAAATAAATCTGTCAGGTGTCACTCGTCCTGCTTTAAAATTCAACCATAAATATTCATTTGAAACTAGTTCTGATTATGGTGCAATAGAAATTTCTTCTGATAATGTGAACTGGACTACATTAAATGGATTTACAGGTAATACAGGCAGCGAATGGGAAACAAGAAAATATGATGTTGGTATTCTCAAAAATCAAAACACTGGTTACATAAGATTTAAAACTGTTTCGAATGGATCAATTCAACAAAATGGCTGGAGTCTTGATGATGTTGAAATCTTCAATAATACAAGAATTCAATCGTTTCCGTTTTTTGATGATGTTGAAACAGATACTACTTCTCTTAATGCCTGGGTTCCCGGCAGTTTTGATCTAAAGCTTGCAAACGCCCATAGCGGTGCTCAGGTCTGGTCATTAAAACCTTCTGGAGGAAATTATAATTATTTAACCCTATCAGGTAAGATGAATCTTTCCGGTGCTCCTAATCCTTATTTATCATTTTGGATTAAAAAAGCTGATGGCGGGACAGGTGCTTTAAGTATTGAAGCATCAAATGACGGCGGATTGACTTGGATAGTGTTATCACAACCCAGCTTTAGCGGTACACAGTACATTTGGTATGAGGCTTCATTGAGTAATTTTAGACAAGCAAATGTGCTTGTAAGAATTGGTTGTTATGCGCCATACGGAAACTCATATTATATTGATGATATCTTATTAGATAATGCTCCTACACCTAAAGCACTTACACTTTTAACTCCGACTAATAATGGTATGAAAGTTAGATGGGGAATATCAACAGCGCCAGATTTCGGAAGTTATAGAGTTGTACTTTCAACCGATCAGAACCAGGTTAATAATTATTTTTCAGTTGAGGGATTGCAGAATAGAACCGAGACCAGAGTATTTGATATTTTCACTCAAGCTACAATTGAAACAACTCTTACTGATCTGACATTTATGAATACAATTTATTATGCAAAAATTTATGAAAAAGATACACAACTATTAATTAATCAAGGATCAGAGAGAGCAGATCTTTCAACTACATTTAACGTTATATCTCAAACCGCACCATTTATCCAGGATTTTGAAAATACTTTTGGATGGGCTTCAGATTTACCTTGGGCAGTTACACAGGAAGATTCCAGCGATCCGGGTCATAGTGGAACTCATGCTCTTGAAGATAGTCCAGGAACTAATTATCCATCCAGCGCAGACAGAAGGATAGTAGTTCAGATTAATACTCAAGCTGTAGCAAGACCAGTCTTAAGATTCAATCAAAGATATGCATTTGAAACCGGATCAGATTTTGGTGTAGTTGAATATTCTGTTGATAATGTTAACTGGAGTACAGTAACAGGTTTTACAGGTAATACAAATACGTTGTGGGAAACACGAGAGTTAGATTTAACACCTATTAAACAGTTGAATGCAGCATATGTAAGATTTAAAACAATATCAAATGGCTCAAATCATTTAGATGGATGGCATCTTGATGATGTTGAAATTTATAATAACACAAAAATATTAGGTATTCCGCTTTTTGATGGAGCAGAGGTAGACTCTGTTTCGAAAAAATATTGGATTAGTGGTGTATTTGATATTAAAGCTGCAAATGCATACAACGGAGCTCAAGTATGGGCTTTAGCACCAGCGGGTGGTTCATACAATTATCTTACTTTGTCAGGTACCATGAATCTTACAAACGCTCCAAATCCATATTTATCCTTTTATGTTAAAAAGGCTGATGGAGGCACAGGTGCTTTGAGCATTGAGATGTCCAATAATTCAGGATTGACCTGGACGCCAATAGCACAACCGAGTTTTAGTGGTGCCAATTATATTAATTACACATACTCTCTAAACAATTACAGACAAAATAATGTGGTATTAAGAATTGGCGGATACTCACCCTATGGAAATACCTATTTATTTGATGACATTATGATTGCCGATTCAACTGGTTGGACTGGTATAGAGGATTTAGCAGGAATCACCCCGGTTGATTTTGAACTAAGTCAGAATTATCCAAATCCTTTTAACCCAAGTACAACAATTCGTTATGCTGTACCTGTTGAAAGCAATGTTTCCATTTCAATTTTTAATTTACTTGGTCAGGAGATCACAACATTAGTTAATGATGTACAATTATCAGGATATCATGAAGTTGAATTTAATGCAGCTGACTTATCCTCTGGTGTTTACCTATATAGAATTAATGCTGTATCTACCACAGGTTCTAAAGAATTCAGTAGTACTAAGAAACTAATTCTATTGAAGTAACCGATTTCAATATGGAGGCAACATTGAAGACCGCTATATCAGCGGTCTTCTGATATTGGGAAATGAAGTCGCAATTCTTGTAGATAAATAAAAATCTGCAGGAAATTATGAAGTGAAATTCAACGCTTAAGACTTATCATCCTGCATTTACTTTTATTGAATTAAAACTGTATCAACCGCTGGTTTTCAGGAATTCAGCAGTTTTAGGAAAATGATTTTATTGAAATAAATTATTTATAGAAAGGAGGCACATTGAAAACTGTTAGTTTTATTGTCTTCGTGATTTTGGTAAAACAAATAAAATAATCAAATAATAAATATTTCAGGAGGCTACAATGAAATACATTTATGCACTACTATTTGCAATCTTACTCGCTTTTTCACTTATCAGGGCTCAGGTTCCGAATGGTGGATTTGAAAACTGGTCAGCTGGTGAACCAGATTTCTGGACTACAAATAACGCGGATACATTAGTTACAATTACTCAGTCAAATAGCAGTCATAGCGGTTCTTCAGCATTAAAAGGGGAATGCATACCTTATTTCCCACCTTTTTTACCAGTGATGGGCCCGGTTGGTATCTGTGCAGGCGTTGATGATGAAGGATTTCCAATAGAATTTAGATATAATTCTTTAAAGGGTTATTACAAATTTAATCCTCAGGGTGGAGACCAATTATTTATTACTTTATGGGTAAGTGCAGATACCCAAGCAATAGGTGTAGGTTCAGTCCTTTTAAATGGCGCCACATCTTACACTGAGTTTGCGTTACCCATTACCTATATTGATGCAGCCACACCAAACAAATGCATTATATCATTCCAAATTATCAATTCAGGCGGTGGGTTTGTAACACTGGGTTCAGAAATGTACCTTGATGATCTTTCGCTTTCGATGGATATGGTTTCTGATGTTGCAGATGAGTTTCAGCCACTTACTTTTCAACTCGAGCAGAATTACCCAAATCCATTCAATCCAAGTACAAAAATCCGTTACTCAATTCCTAATGTCACCCTGAGCGGAGTCGAAGGGTCTAGAGTGCTGTTAAAAGTTTATGATGTACTTGGTAACGAAATCGCAACATTAGTTAACGAAGAAAAACCAGTCGGAAGTTATGAAGTTGATTTTAATTCTTCGCAATTATCATCGGGAGTTTATTTGTATAAACTGCAAGTAGGTGAATTTATTTCAACCAAAAAGATGACGCTGATTAAGTAATGGTTATTCAATTTTGAATAAACAAGGAAAGGGAAGCATCGATCAAATCTCCTTGCTTAAAAAGCCAAATTTGGTAGTACATCTGCAGCTGATTTTTAGAAAAATTAAGTGTAATTAATAATAATGAGATCAAAGAAAAGGGAAAAATAATATATTCTATGTTAAGTTTATTTCTATAAACTGCAAGAAGGTTCTTTTGTTCAAACCAAGAAAATGCAGCTTATTAAATAATTTAGAAAGTGCTTGATGATCTACAATTATGAAAAGAGTAAGAGAAGATTAAAAATTTTGACTGTGGTCATTAATGTCACAATATTTTTAGTTGCTATTTCAATAGTTGCGATAATCATCAGTCTGATATGATCACAACTTTATAAATCAAAAAATAAGTTGAGTAAGCAATATTTAAACTATAAAAAATTGTTTTATGGAGAGATAAAGATGATCTATGTTAAAAAACATTTTTTTAAAATCATTTACTTAATAATACTCGTTCTGTTATTTAATTTGATAAAATAATTAAATTCACTTTTCATACCTCTGAACAAACAACTTCAATCTCCAGACCAATTATTTTGGATACTTAGATCTTTGCAAGTTTCAAATCATAAGAAAACCTCAAGCGTATTTTAAATATTATTTGATTGCATCATTCCAATTAGAGCATACTTATATTTGCTTTGGAAATAAATCCCAACTTAAAAACTTTGATTGGATTGAATAAAATGTACGATTATCAAAAAAATAATATTTTCTTCGTGCAGGTTCCCGGAATGATGGAAGAATTATGTGAACAGGAATTGATAGAGCTTGGTGCAAAAAATACTAAGGTGTCTTATCGCGGAATCTATTTTGAAGCTGATCATTTAACACTTTATAAAATAAATTATACTGCAAGAACTATTTCAAGAGTATTGGCACCGCTAAAATCTTTCTATTGCAATAACGCACATGCCATTATGAAAACTTCCGAGCAGATTGAGTGGGAAAAGATATTTTCTCTTGATCAAACATTTTCAATCACTTCTTCCGTTACTAAAAGTACAATCAATAATTCTCTTTACGCTTCTCAAGTTTTAAAAGATGGGATTGCAGATTACTTCAGATCAAAGTTTAATAAAAGACCTGATGTCAACACAGTTAATCCTGATGTTAGATTTAATTTATTCATCGAAAAAGACAAAGCTATTTTAAGTCTTGATACTTCAGGTGAATCATTACACAAAAGGGGATACAGACTTTTAGCTGGTGAAGCCCCAATGCAGGAAACTCTTGCTGCGGCAATTATTAGATTAAGTAAATGGGATGGTGAAAAACCATTACTGGATTGTATGTGCGGATCAGGTACAATTATTTGTGAAGCTTTAATGCATTACTGCAGAATTCCTGCACAAAAACTCAGAAAGAATTTTGGTTTTTTTCATCTGCCTGATTTTGAAGAATCGATCTGGAAAAAAGTAAAAGATGAAGCTGATGGCAAAATAAGACCATTGCCTAAAGAATTAATTTATGGAAGTGATAAATCGCAGATTACAATTAAGATAGCTCAGGAAAACTTATCAAGGCTTCCTTTTTCAGAATCTATTGAGTTAGCTGCCCAGCCATTCCAGCACATTAAACAA
>JBBQSH010000050.1:0-21302 GCA_038214015.1 Ignavibacteriales bacterium
TTTATAATCATAAGTTCCTTTTCCAAAAAACAGAACATACTGTGGTTTGATTGTCCAATTATCAAATGCATACTTTAAATAATCTCTAACTGCTGTTGGATCAATAATACCGCCTGAAAATTCATTATAAATCTGTTCAATATCCGCAACATATGTTGAGATAGTTACGGGAGCCTGATTTTCCCTGTAACTTTTTAGGTTATTTGCTGCATCTCTAAATACTTTATTTGTAACTATAACAAATTTTGCGCCCTGCTCTTCACCCCGTAGATTGGAGTTTTGAACCTCAACAGGATTTGAAGGAGTTTTAAATGCATCACTTCCAACCGCATAATATTTAGATCGTTGGGTTGCACTTTCATCAAATTGAAAATGAACTTCACTGCCGCTTAGCATAGAATAATTTGAAACAAGTTTTACATCAGAAAAATTAGTAATATTAAAAACTTTAATGTTGGAGGAAGTAAATCCATTCAGTTGATATTCAATAATCCCTCCCGCAGGATTTGAGAAGGACAAAAGATTATCACCAAATGCTTTTAATTCTTTTTCGTATTGAATTGTAAAATAATCTAAGTAACCAATTGAAGTAACTCCTGAAGGAATTACACTAAAATTTAACACACTTCTGTTATCCGTTAAATCTCCGTTATAAGTAAAAGACCAGGGGATAGGATTAACAATACCAGCAGTATATAGAGTCGTTCCATAGCCAGCAAGATTTCGTTGAAACAATTGATTTCCATTTTCAGCAACACTTAAATTTAATCCTGATGGTGATCCTACAGCAAATCTAAAATTATAATTAATCGCAGTACCACTTATTCTTCCATTAAGACTATTCGTGTACGTTCGGGAAGTAACTGATGAAGAAAAATCATCACCAAAAAACTGACGACCGGTTTTACCTAAGTTAATTTTATCCACTTCTAAATCTGCGTAAGCAATGCTTGATGTTTGGGTTAGAGAAGGAGTAGTGTTTAATCCTGGTTTTTCTGAAATTCGTTTTCCATTATTACCCCCAGCAGTAACCCAGAAAAAGTTTTTTTCTGAGTATGGATGTTTAAATCTTTTAATTGTATTGCCATCAGCATCATAATCCCAAAAGCTGGTTCCTCTGCCATAAAATAAAATGTAGTCGGCATCATCAAACTTCCCATCTTCTTCTCCAATAACTAGAATAGCATTTTCAACAAGATCAATTGGTCTTGCTGCGGTTACACTTTCAGGATAACCTTTACCGCCGTTGTTATAAATTTTTATAGTTCTCGGATCAACAGTATTACCATCAATTCCGTATAAAGATAAATTTGCTTTAGATATTTTATAGATGCCTTCTTCAGGTGCCTCAAACTTAACCCATTTACCGCCCGCTAGAACACTGTTTTCAATAACGAGTTTTTTCAGATTTTTATCGGAATACTGTTTATTCCAATATCTTGCAACTTCATAATTAATAAGCATACCATCCAAAAAATCATCCGCCGGTTTTGATGAAATTACACCCTGTCTGCTAAAATCTATTCTGAAAATAATTCTTGTGTAAAGTCTGATTTTATTTGAGGCTGCATCAAATTTAATTGGAGAAATATTTATCGTTTGTAATGGAACATCTCTCAACAATCCAAATTCACCAAAAGTTACGATATCTTCATTTGATTTAAAAATTGAATACTCGGAATTTTGTTTATACTCAAATGAAACGGAAAACGTATCTTGAACAGGATATGGAACGGGAATAAGCTGCCCGATTAATTCTTTATAAGATGAAGAGAGCACTTCTATCGTGTTACCAAACTCAGAGGGAACTCCAACATTAATGTATCTTTCTATGATTGCAGGTAAACCCCAATCATTATAGTTTTTTAAAATGCCGGATGATATTTCAACTCTTCGGAATGTTATTCCTTCAAATTTAAATAGAGAAGTATCTATAACTAGCGGAGAATATTCTATAGTTATAGAATTAAAATCCGAAGATAAAACTTTAACATCACGTTGGGAATGCAGAAGAGACGTAGTGATGAGAAACATTATTAAGATCTTGCTTTTCATTTCAATCAAACTAATTATTAATTGATTTTATATTTAATTCTGATTTTATGCTGTAGCAAGGATCTCTAAAAGTTTCTCCTAAATTTTAACCAAAAATGGCATCTATTTATCAAATAGTCAAGTCGTTATATTAGTTGCGTTTTCCTAAGATCATTCAATAATTGCCTTGTATCAACAAAAAACATAGGTAAAGTGGATTTTTCAAATTTCACTCGCTTATCTTTTCCCACTAAAACAAGCTTTCTTTTATTCTTTCCAAGTGGATTAAGCGCCTCAAAATATTTACTAACTTTTTTATCAGGATCACTTAACACAGGAAAATCAATTTTATTATTAGCACAAAATGATTGATGCGACTCAACAGGATCAATATTAACACCAATTATCTTTATTCCAAACTTTTTTAGTTCTTCCTGATTCAATGTATAATCAATTAACTGCTTGGTGCACACAGGTGTATTGTCTTTGGGATAGAATGCAAGTAAAACATCCTGGTCCAGATTTTCATACAAATCAAATTTATTGTTGTTTTGATCGTTCAATTGAAAATTTTCGACTTCCACCCCGATTTTCATAATCCAAGTAACACTTTATTTTTTCTCATTGCTTTAATACAAAAATCAATATGTTCATCCAAGGGGATATTAATTCCCTCTGCTCCGTTCATTATATCCTCACGACTAACAGCTTTTGCAAATGCCTTATCTTTCATTTTCTTTTTTACAGAACTGACTTCAACTTCGTCAACTGATTTTGAAGGACGAACATATGTTACAGCAGTTATAAATCCGGCTAATTCATCGCAGGCAAAAAGAATTTTTTTAAGGATTGTATCCCTTGGTACTCCGCTGTAATCTGCGTGTGATAAAATTGAACTAATAAATTCAGTATCAAATCCTTTTCCTCTTAAAATCTCAGCACCTTTAAATGGATGTTCTTCTGCAGTTGGAAATTTTTCATAATCAAAATCGTGAAGCAGAGCTACATTACCCCAGTACTCAAGATCTTGATTTAATTTTTCAGCATAGGCTCTAACACAAGTTTCAACAGCGTAAGCGTGCTTTAGTAAGCTATCACTTTTTGTGTATTCTTGTAAAAGTGTTAAACAATACTCTCTGTCTTTGGTTACGTCCATTATTTTTTCTTTTTATTTGGTGATGAAACAAAACTCGGACATAAATCCGATATTACACACTCACTGCATTTAGGTCTGTTCGCTATACAGATTTTTCTTCCGTGCGTAGCAAGCCAATGAGATGAATTTATCCAATAAGATTCCGGCAAAAGTTCTTTTAATCTAATTTCAATTTTATCGGGATTCTGTGAATCAATAAATCCGAGCAAGTTAGATAATCGTTTAACGTGGGTATCCACTGCAATAGCCGGAATTCCAAATGCATTGCCCGCTATAACAGATGCAGTTTTTCTTCCAACACCGGAGAGTTTAACAAGCTCATCAAAATCGGCAGGTACTTTGCCCTTATGATTTCTAATTAATTCATCACAACAAGCTTTAATACTCCGTGCTTTTTGTTTATAAAAACCGGTTGAAAATATTTCTTTTTCTAATTCTTCTTGGATAAGAATAATAAAATCCTGTGGCTTTTTATATTTCTTAAAAAGTTCTTTCGTTACAATGTTTACTCGTTCATCCGTGCATTGTGCAGAAAGTATTGTTGATATTAGTAATTCGAAAGGATTTGAATAGACGAGTGCTGGTTTAACCTTAGGATATTCTTTTTTAAGAATATCAAAAATTCTTTTGGCAAAATCCTTACTAATCTTTGTTTGCATCTTTATTATACCTGGGATGAGTTATCTTTAACCTTTCAACAGGCACGTTATTAATAATATGTGATTGAATAATTTCTTCAACATCGTTTTTTGTAACACCTCCATACCAAACCTGTTCGGGATAAACAACGATTGATACTCCAAATTCACAAGCATCTAAACAACCTGAAACATTTGTTCTTACATCAGCATTCAATCCCAGTTCTTTTAATCTTGATTTGAAGCGTTCACGAATTTCAACACTTCCCTTTTCTGTACAGCATCCACGAGGATGTCCTTCGGGTCTTTTATTTTCACAAATAAAAATATGTTTATCAAATCTTTTCATAGTTACTAAAATAAGAAAAGCGGACATAAAGTCCGCTTAATTCATTGGTAGCGCTTACGGAATTCCTCCAAAGGAGTCCCTTCGAGAGAACCCATGATTTGATTTGTTTCCTGTAGCGCGTACGGGATTCTGGCATTGCCATCCCTTTGGGAGAACCCGTGATCACTTTTTTAATCTAAATTCAGTAAATTCTTTGTAGCGCGTACGGGATTCGAACCCGTGATCCCCGCCTTGAGAGGGCGGTGTCCTAAGCCACTAGACGAACGCGCCAATGTAAAAAAGAGCCCCTCTAAATCTACCC
This sequence comes from Ignavibacteriales bacterium, assembly GCA_038214015.1. Classification (GTDB taxonomy): domain Bacteria; phylum Bacteroidota; class Ignavibacteria; order Ignavibacteriales; family Ignavibacteriaceae; genus IGN3. The sequence goes on from JBBQSH010000050.1 coordinate 4,479, forward strand.
TAAGGGGAGACTTTGTAGTAATTTATAATTTGTTGACGGATAAATCTTTAATGAGGTCATAAAAAGTCAGGATTCCATCATTCATTTAACACCCTTCATCAAACATCCTTTGTTGTCCCGTCAGGTTTCGAACCTGAACTCTTCTGATCCAGAGTCAGACGTGTTGCCAATTACACCACGGGACAATTTATTACGTAATTTTGAAGCCAAATATATCTGAATTCATTTCTAAATGCAATCAGATTTAGGATGCCGAAATTACTTGAGATTGTTAGATATCTTGACTTAATTTAGAGTAACAATTAAGATTTATTACGAATGAAAAAATTATTTATACTTTACATTCTGATCTCGTCAAATGGTTTGGCGCAGAGTTTCGAGTTTACTGAAGCTATTGGAAAGTTTATAAAAGCTTCGTCTTTTTATATCACAGCAAATGGATTGATTTACATCTCCGATTCAGGAAGTGATGAAATTATTCTGATGGATACATTAGGTCATCAATTAAGAACTTTTGGAGGTTACGGCTGGAATCAAAATTCTTTTGATGAGCCTGCAGATGTTTTTGCCGATCCACTAAATATTTATGTTGCTGACAAAAATAATCACATGATTAAAAGGTTTGATAAAAATCTTAACTTCCTTTCAGCACTTTATACAAAAGAAAGTGATTTTAGCCAGGAACAATTTGGTTATCCTTTAAGCTGTGCAACTTCTAATCAGGGAGATTTATATTTTATTGATTCCGATAATAAAAGAATAATGAAGTTTGATATTTTTGGAAATTTCATAATGAATTTTGGTGGATTTGATGCAGGGAAATATCAACTATCAAATCCGAAACAACTCGCTATATCTTCTTCCAATAATATTTTTGTTATAGATGGTTCCGATATTGTCATCTTCGACAATTTCGGGAATGGAAACAGAATAATAAATCTTGAGAATGAAATTAAAAGCATAAGAATACTTTTTGATCAATTAGCTATTTGTGTTGGAGACAAAATTTATCATACATATTTAAGAGCTTCTGAATCAACATTAACAGAAATTAATATCGACGGATTTGAAATTAATGAAAAGATTATCTCTGCTATTTTATTAAATAACACACTGTATGTTCTTAACTCAAATGAGTTGTTAATATTTAAGCAAATCAATTGAGACCGTTTTGTTAAATGATCAGATTTCTCAGCAGAAGTTACTCAGGCTTGGATTCCTATTTTTTACTGCGATCTGGTTCCTAGGAATTATCAGTCCCTGTTTTAATTTTGATTTAACCAATGCTTTTTATCCATTCCAAAAACAAATTTATTCAACAGTTTGCCATCAAAACATTAATAAGTCTTTTAATTGTAATAATATCCATTTTTTAGTTTGTGCCAGATGTACCGGAATTTACACGGGAGCTTTAATTTCTGCTTTCTTACTAGTTATTTATTCTAAAGATTTTATATTCAAAACTAAATATTTAATCATGCTTTCGGCACCAATGCTATTAGATGTTATCCTCTTAAACTTTGGTGTCTATAATTACATTCACTCATTATCCGCCATTACAGGTTTACTTTTCGGTTCCTCAGTATTTCTATATATTTTAAGTGCGATTGAAAATTTACTTTTTAGCAAATCAAAGAATAATAAATGAATCATAAAATATATCTCCCAACCTTAGTCTGTGGATTTGGTGCAGCGGTGCTTTCAACAGTTCCCGGAATAAAAAACTTTAGCTGTTGTCTTATCGTTCCTGGTGCGGCTGCAATTTCAATTCTGCTGGATAAAAAGATTAACAATTCAAATGAAAAAATTCTTTTAGGAAAATCTTTGGGTTTTGGTTTTTTAACCGGACTGTTTGCAACTCTCTTTATTACCACATTTGAAATGCTTATTACTTATTTCACAAAGTCAAATGAATTCATACAGAATTTACCGCAATTAGAATTAACTATGCGCCAATGGAATTTGGGACAAATGGTTGATGAATCTTTAAAACTAATAAAAAGTGCGTCTAAGGAAATTCAAAAAAATGGTTTCTCATTCCTTTATCTTTTAATGATTCTTTCAAGTAACTTTATCACTAATTCAATCTTTGGAATGATAGGCGGAGCACTGGGGATGAGCTTAGCCAATAGAAAAGAGAGAGAGAAAGATTCTGAATTATGATTACAGCATTTATCTTTTTTGTTCATTTAATTTTTGGATTAGTTATCTTCACAAAAAAATGGCAGGATGAAAATCTATCCGCGGGATTTTTAAACATTGCACTTATTGCAATTTTGTTCGCAGTGGGATGGTCTATTACCGGAATAGTTGCTAAACTTGTAATGGAACCGAAAGGTTTGGGAATGCAGTTTGATAGAGATGCATTTTCATTAACACTTCTAACTATAATAGAATTTTTCTTTTACAAATTGTATTATACTGAAGATCCTATTGCAGCCGATAAGGGAAAACAATAACCGCAGTTTGATCCCCCTGAACCTGGTTTGTATTTAATGGTTCAAATCTCCATTGCCACAAAGAATTTATAGCTACATTCTCTAATCGCGTATCTGCTTTTGAAAGTAAAAATATTGAGCCGACTGTACCATCAGGTTTTATTGTAAACTTTAGTCTTATATCAATTTCCTTATTTACACCTTCAGGATAAGCAGGAATAACATAGCTGTAAATTTTTCTTGTACCTAATCCTCCACCCTCAAAATGGAATCCAAAATCACCAGTACCCTGATTTAGATTTCCCTTTTTATCCCCTGTTGAATTTTCACTTTCGCGTTGCTCAGTTTGCTTTACAGTTTCTTTTTTTACTTCTTTATCTTTCTGGGCAGGAGTGACATCACTTACATCTGTATTCTTAGCTTTAGGAAGTTCAACCTCTTTTACTTCAAGGTTTTTATTTTTTGTGATATCTTTTTCCTGCATCTCAGCTTTTTCTAACACTTCATCAAACGCAGTTCCTTCAGAACCTGATGAACCAGCACCGCCTAAAACTCCAAATGATAATTCAACATACTCTTTAGATGCATATTCAAAAGATAGATTGATTATAAGGAACAGCAAAAGTAAAATAAGATGAAATAATACTGAGGCTGAATATGAGACACGGCTAACGTTTTGATTTGACAAATACATATTAAAGTTTCTCTTTTTCAGTTTCTATTGTAAATTTTTCTATATTCGAAATCTTTGCTGCATCTATAACTTTAATTACCAGATCAATTGCAACAGTTTTATCAGCACGGATTATAAGATTATCCTCATTTGTTTCAGCTTTCATTTGACCAAGCTTACCGGGAAGTTGATCTATACTTATTTCCTCTTCGCCTGCAAAAACTCCGCCCATAGGCGTCAATGTTACAATCATTCTTGATGGTTCGGATTTTTCATTCATCTTTGAACCGGGCAGCTTTACTTTTACTCCTGTTTGAATAACGAATTGTGATGTAAGGAGAAAAAATATCAGCAGCAGCATAACAATATCCGTTAAAGAAGAGTATGCAAAAATGCTTAATGGTTCTTTGGAAAGTTTAAATTTCATTTTATTACCTATAATTCCATTTCAAGTTCATCATCAATTTCAACTTCATCTTTTCCGCCATCCTGAATTACATCAATAACATCGTTGGCAACTGTTTCCATCTCACCAACTAATTTTTTTACAGCACTTAAGAAATAATTATATAAGGCGAAAGCAGGAATACCAATTATCAAACCAAATGCTGTGGTAATTAATGCTTCCCAAATTCCACCCGCAAGATCGCTTGGATTGGCTGCACCAGCCAAATCCTGAATTGTCATGAATGCCTGAATCATTCCCGTTACCGTTCCAAGAAATCCCAACAAAGGCGCAATACCTGCAACTGATGCGAGGACAGATAATCCTTTTTCTAATTTACTTACTTCCTGACTTCCGGCATTTTCAATCGCGTCCTTAACTCTATCATGTCCGTATTTGTATTTCTTCAAACCCTTACGAACAATATTTGCAACCGGAGATTTTTCCTGCATACAATAACTTATAGCACCAGAAATATCTTTTTTCTTTATGAAACCTCTTATCCTAACCATAAAAGCAGGAACATTAATTTTTGCTTTTCTCAGCATTATAAAACGATCGATTGATACTGCCAGTCCGATTACTGAACTGAGAAGTATAAACCACATAATAAATCCACCCTTTAAGAAAATATCTAATAAGTTCATGTTTATCCTTTAATAATTAAATTATCTAATATTTTTATTTGCGAAAATTAGTGCTTCTTCTTTGCTATTAAAATTCCCCACTCTCACTCTGTACCAGGTTCCACGTCCTGGAATCTCTGCTGCTTCTACGAATGCATTGAAACCTTTGTTCCTGTACTTTCCTGCTTCATTTTCAGAAATTGAACTGGATCTGAAAGCTGCAACCTGCACAACAAAATAATTTCCATACTTATAAATATTGTTTCCAACATTCAATGATTTGCCTGTCGGAGCTACAGATTTAACAGGTTCCTTCGTTTCGGTTACTGTCTGTTTTGGGATTTCTTTTTCAACTTTTTTGATCTCAGTTTTTACTGGTTCCGTTTTTACAGTTTCATTTTTTTCAGGAGCTAAATTCTGATCTTCATTTTTTGGAGGAATAGTTTCAGAAAACGACGTTTCATTTACCTTTGGCAGATAGGGGTATGTTACTGGAATATCAAAATTGCGTTGAACAATTTTAGCATTATCAGTTTTTAAAGCTATCTGAATTGGCTTTATCGTAATTTCACTTTTTTTATAAAATTCTAAGTACCAATAAAGAGCTAATGATAAACCGATTACGAGAAGAGGAAATACAATAAACGGAATTAGATTTTTCTTTCTTGCTGGTTCAAAATATTCAACTTTTTGTTCTTCTATTTTTTCTAATTCAATTTTATGTTCTTCTTTACTTTCATCAAGAAAATCTTCATTAACATCATCTTCAATTTCTTCAGTGCTTTCCTTTAAAATGGAATCATTATCATCAATATCGATATCACTTTCAATTACATCTCTTATTTCTTCCTTAATTGTCTGTTCAGAGTCTTTAGAACCAAACACACCAAGATTATCAAAATTAGATTTGACTTCCTCAAACTCTTCATCGGTTTTAATTTCTACACTCGGTTTGTATGGTTCAAAATACTTTGAAGTGCTTTTCCAGAATTCTTCATCGGAGATTTCATTTGCAGCGGAAACATTATCAATCAAATCTGATTTTTCCTGTTCGAGGGTATCCTCAATTGCTATTTCATTTTTTAATTCTGCAATATCATCATCCAGATTTTCAACAATGTTTTGTTCTAAAATTTCTTTCTCATAAATCTCTGCTGGCTCATTTTCACTTTCTAATAATTCATCCAGTTTTTCTGATGATTTATCGAGTGTGATTTCTTCATCCGATTCAGGTTCACTCAGTACGTCTTTATGTGACAACAAATCCTCTTGCAGTAAATTTATCTCTGCAGATTCCTTTTCAATTTTTAAAGAATCCTCAACAATCTTTGTTTTCTGTTTTGGAGCAGTATCCATATTGATCCGCTCATCAGCAATATCAAGAATTGATTCAGCTTCAATCTGTTTGGAAAGATCCTCACCAAAATCCCAGGCAATATTCTTTAACTCTTTAGTCTGTTTTTCGTACTCACTAAGTTCTGGTTTTAAGTCAGTACTAATTTCCTCATCACTAAATTGTTTTTCTATCGTATCTAGCCTGGATTTATCATCCCACTGTAATTGCACCAGGTTAGAATTATAAGAACGAGCATCGATAACAAGAATAGGAAAATTTTCTTCAGACTCTGCAATCTCTGATGATCCAATAATTTTTTCTACTTTAGATTCAATTAATCTTCTATACTCATATCCAGAAGCAGGCATATAAATATTATCAAAAGGAACTCCGCGCAAAGGTATTAAAGGTTTACCTATACTTAAACTAAATGCTGAATCTATCGGATGATAATCCTCTTCATCAAAAAACGGAATGTTAAACACTAGTCCTTTAGTTTCAGAATTTCGCAAATCTTTATCCTCAGAAAAAAGCACAAACTCCACTTCTTCTTCAGAGACTTCACTATCCGCTAAACTAAAAACCGGCTTTTTAATACTTCCTTTTATAAGATGGAAATATCCAAAATCCCTAACAAAAATTGATTGTCCAACAGCTATAACTGCAGAAATTCTTTTTAAAAATAATTCAAAAAATATTTTTGCATCCGTATCAGGTACTCCAACATTTTTTGCAACTTTTCTTATTAATTCCGTTTTAGTCATTTTTGATTTTATTAATATAGATTTTACAAACGATAATTAACACCGATGATAATATTTAATGGAACTTCTTTGTATCCATTCCAATAATAATTTTTCTGATTAAGTATATTATTAATATCTAAAGTTAAATCAAGATTTGGTTGAAATGAATATATAAATGAAAACCCTAAATCAAAATAATTGCCGAGAGAAATATTGTTTTGAATATCAGCATATCTATTGGATTGATAATCCAATCTTGCTGTAGTGGTTAAACCATTCTGAAATTTATAAGTATAAGCTGCATTAAGTTTAAATGCCGGCAAATATGGTATTTGATTTCCATCAGTATCATTTACATCGGATAATTCTACCGAGCTGTATAATTCGCCGGAAGGACCGAGATAAAATAAAAAGTTAGCATAAGGACTTATATTTTTCATGTCAGCATAGTTCAGGTTAAACTTGCCTGAATCAGATGATGGTGCAAAGTATGGAAACGCATCTGATTTAAAGTATTTAAGTCCGCCATCGATCTGAAAATATTTATCAAACTCATACTTAACTGAGGCATTTAGAGCATTACTTTTTTCCCAGTAGATACTTCCAATGCTATCAACTTTAAAATAATTATTCTTAACAACAAAACTTCCAGGACTCATAAATTCTGCTGTTGGAGCATACTCACCAAAAAGCGTAATGTTTTTATCCAACTTTATTGCAACAGAAGCATAAAGCGCATTGTAGGTTTCTCCAGCCCCGCGTGAGAAGGTCCAGCCTGCAGTGCCTTTAATTAGCTTTGTAAAAAATAAACCTGCAGTTGGTCGAATTAAAAAGAAATCTTTACCTGAATTATCACCCAAAAGATTTTTAATTGAATGATTGCGATAATCAACAGCAGCACCAACATTTATCGCGGCTAATTTATATAATGCCTCTCCTTTTAAACGCAGATTATTTTCATCAAATTCTTCTTCAGAAATATTAGTTACATTATTTGTTAAGTTTAATCCGAACAGAAAATTTCTGCCAAAATCATTTTTAATATCAACTACAATCTTTCCATGGTTTAGTGTCCTTTTTTCTTCAGGATTATCCGAAGCAAAAAACTTAAAACTTGTAGTACCATAATCTGCGTTAAGATTAAATTGTGTCCCTGGAAAAATTTCTCCATCAATATCAGACCAGTAAGTAAAATTAATTCCAAATCTTGTAGTAAAACGATCGCTGTTATCTTCATAAGCCCGGGTAAAATTACCTCTTGCCATTCCCTCAATAATTCCATTTGTAAACGGATGAGCATAATTAGCACTTACGGTTGGAATTGTATATAATCCAATGCCTGCTGCTATGTTGCCTTTGTAAAAACTCACATCGTCCAAAAATCTCATATCGCTTTTTAGCGGATTAGAAAAATCACCAATCTCAAGTTCTTCAGGTGAATAAGTTGGTTTAATAAAATCTTCATTTACTGATGATACAAAATCAGGTTTTATTTTATCAACTTTTTTAATGTTTAACTGACTCTTACCGGTAATTACAAAATCAGGTAGTTCAACATTTGGATTTTTTGTTTGATCATCCTGCGCATACAAGGCAGAAATAGAAAATGCTAAAATCAATAATATTTTTAGCCTCATTGTACTTTCCTCAATTTTTCTTGGGCTTCATTTCCAATTGGAGTTCCGCTGTATTTTGCAATAACTGCCCTATACATTTCTGCAGCATTTCGTTTATCATTTAGTTTTACGTAGCAGTCACCTAATAATAAATAAGATCTCATTAACCACTCTTCATAACGCGAGTAGACTGTTCTAACTCTAACCAAGGAAGTAATTGCTTCGTTATACTTCCCTTGATCATACAGAGACTGACCAAGATAGTATTGTGATTTTGCGCCTAAATCATCTGTCCTGTTTTCAGAAAGTGCAGTTAGGTATTCATCAGCAGTGGCATATCTTTTAGCTGCAATATCGATTAATGTTAATTCAAATTTTGATTTATCACCAAACACTGTTCCTGGATTGTACATAACAACTTCTTCAAACATCGAGTAAGCTTCCTGAAAATTATTCTTTTCAAGTAAAGTCATTCCCTTGTTGTATTGGAACTCAGGAATATTAGCCGATTTTTTTAATTCACTTATTCCACGATTATAAATGTTTATCGCAGCATCATAATTTTTTGATGAACGATAAATCAAACCCATTTCTAGAATTGATGCTGAAGCTAATTCGGATTTTTTGTAGCCGCTAAATACTTTTTCAAAATTAAAAATTGCATCTTCGCTTTGACCAAGATTTTGAGCACTCTTCCCTATCCAGTAATAACCATCGGCAGCAAGTTTGCTGTTTGGATATGCTGATGTAAAACTCTGGTATTCTGTTTTAGCTTTATCATACTGACGAAGGCTGTAATAAATTTCGCCTTTCTTGAACATAAGTTGATCTGCATAACTTAAACTTGGATTTTTAGATACGAACTCATCAAGAAAAGAAACTGCTTTTTCAGGATTTCCTTTTGCAACATAGCTGTATTGTATTCCGGTTACCGCATCAAAAACATATTGTGAAGATGGGAATTGGGATATTACTTTTTCATAATTAACAATTGCAGAATCATATTTTTCCATATTGAATTGAGCATCACCAATTGAATAATTAATTATTGGTTCTAATTTTGTCTTTGGATACTTTTCAATAACGTTGTTGTATTGAGCAATAGATTTTGTGTATTCTTTTTTCTGAAAATGTATCCAGCCAATTGTGTACAGTGAAACCTCTGCATATTCAGAATTTGGAAACTTTTCCTGGATAGATTTAAATTCGTCTATTGCCTCATTTGTTTTGCCTGATTTATAAAGTGCCTGTGCGTATTGATATCTTGCGTAAGTATCAGTGCTTAATTTTGCATCAGCACTAAATAACTCCTGATAAACTTTGCTTGCAGCAGAATAATTTTTACTTCCAAAATAACTATCTGCTAATCTTAATTTCGCATCACTTAATCTTTTATTCTTTGAATTCTTTTTAATGTAATCTGAAAATTGATAAGCAGCATTTTCATAATCGCCGGTATTAAAATAACTATAAGCCTTTCCGTAAAGAGTTTGAGAATTAATCTCCTGATCGGCACCTGATGAACTATTATAATTATTTAATGCACTTTTAAAATCACCGATTGCAAAATAATTTTCTGCCAGAAAAAAGTTTAATTTTTGTGTTTCAAAACCTGAATCAGCGTTTTCTAATTCGGTTAAATATCGTATTGCAGTTTTATTGTCATTAAGATGATACAAAGATATCCCAAGACCTAATAAAGCTCTGTTATGAACTGATTTTTCAGCGCCTTGATTTGTCAGAACAATTTCAAAATAATTTTTAGCTGCTTTAAAATTTCCCTTATTCAGTTCTATCTCACCAAGCATTGCAAATGATTTTGCTTTTACTACATCATCATCAGATGAATTTGCAGAGATTAAATATCTTGTAGCAAGATCAGTGTTGTTAGTATTAAAATAAACCACACCAAGCTGATACTGAACTTCCTGAGCAAGAGGTTCGTTGGGATATTTTTCCAAAAATTCCTTATAGATAGCACTCGCTTCATTATTTTTTCCTAAATAACGTTTGCACTCACCTTTCCAGAATAAAGATTTTATACCTATTGAATCTGATTCTACTGAAAGTGTATCAAATTCTGTGAATGCTTGATTATATTTTTTTTGTTGAAAATACGTCCAGGCTAAACCGTATTTAGAATCGCGAGCGTAATTTGCATCAGGAAATTTCTGTAGAACTTCCAGATAACTTTTTTCAGCATCGCTGTATTCACCTACTCGATAGTATGATGTTGCAAGAAGATAAATACTCTCGGAATACATATCATCAGAAAGGTTTGTAAGTTTTGGACTTTTAAGCTCAACTATAGAGGATTGATAATCTTTTAATTTAAAGTAACAAATTCCAATTCGTATTTGAGCAGAATTTGCCAGTGTGGAATTTTTATGATATGTAAGCAACTGATCGTAATATTTAACAGCATTATTATAGTCTCCTGTTTGCTCATAGGCATTAGCCAAAGCATAGAGTGTATAATCGGCGTATTTGTTGTTTCGTTTATCAGCTACAGCTTCTTCTAAAAATTGAATTGCTTCTTTTGGTTTATTTTCTGTTGAGAATGATTCGCCTACCCAATAAAGAGCATTACCATAAAAATCACTTTCGGGATAATCATTCAACAAAAGTTTTAATTTATTGCGGGATAACTCATACTTGCCACCATTATAATAAATCAGACCAAGATTATACAATGCTTTATCACGATAATTAGACCAGTTATAAGTTTTAACCAAATATTCAAAACCAATTGCAGCCTCATCTTTTCTACCGAGTTTTAATAATGATTCTGCAGAATAATATTTAGCCGTTGCGTAAACTTCATCAACAATTTTATATTCATTAAAAAATTCTTCAAATAGTCTGTTTGATTGTGCATATTGCTTATTATGATATGCGTACATTGCCTCATCAAACTTTTGGGAAGATGTTTGAGAGTGGATAGGGATAATCGTAATTAGAATAAGTAACGAAAAGAATTTTAGCATACTAAATCCTTCAAAAGATTTGGGTGAAAACTTGAAATCGATAGTCAAATATTCAAAAACGTCTTTTTTTATTAAAAATCACTGAATCAGAATAAACTTCTAAAATCTAAGCTAAATATAAACTTCAAAATTCCATAAAGTCAAGCTACTTAAGAAAATATAGGAATCTTCTAAAGAAAAGTGTTAAAAAAAACAGTCCAAATATTAACTTTATTTCAGACGTATTATGATCAAGAATTGTTTCCCAGAGGGGTTTGTTGAATAACAGCAAGATTAGATCAAATTAAATTTACTTTTTTGAAACTGATATTCGGTTAAAACACTTAATCCAAATTTTGCTGAAGATTTTGCAGAGATTAATTCAAGGTTACAAATGACTTTATAAATCAATTCAATTCCAACTTTGACTCTTACAGCACCATTAATGTGGGAATAAATTTGATCTTTAAATTTTAAAGCTGAGAGAATAGATACAATGCAGACTTCCCTTTCCTTTAACGTCAACCCTTTTCTTCCCAAAACTTTTCCATAACCTTCGACTATTAACCATTCAGATAATTCAGGAGAAAACGATTTTACATTTGATATAAGTTTATCATATTTATTTCCATAAATGATTCTACAATTCTTTTCTCCTCTAGCTGAGTACTTTTTAAAATCATAGCCTATATAAATTTTATTCTTGCCAACAATTTCATTTAATCTTTTTAGGGATATTAGTGCTGATGGAAATCCTGCAAATAAATAAGTTTGTAAAAGCGCTTCGTAAATTTTTACATCGGAGCAATTATTGCCCAGCAATCTTTCAAGAATTATCTCAAAGTATTTTCTTTTTCGTAAAACAGATGATGCACTTAACAGAGCTAAAAGTTCAAGTTCAGATAAATTATTTATTTTCAATTCATATCCTTTACCATAAAAAAAAACCCTCGCATCAACGAGGGTTTCTAAGAATCATAAAATTTTATTTTATTGATCCAAGTTCGTAATCTGCTGTTTTTTTATACGTTGGATCTGTAGAAGCAAGTTTGAAATTTTCTTTTGCTTTTGTTACATCGCCTTTACCTTTATAAGATATTCCTATGTAATAATAGGGTCCACCCTTGGTAATTTTGGAACGATATTTCAGAGCATTTTGAGCAGCAGCTATTGACTCATCATATTTACCAGTTTCAGAATACACTTTTGCAAGTGATAAATAAGCAGCGTCATAGTTATCATTTTCTACTGATTTTTTAAGGTATTCAATTCCTTTATTAGAATCACCACCAGCCAGTGATTCATTACCAAGTTTAGCGTATGCTAGTGAAATGTTTTTCTTAACCTTTGTTTTAACTGAGCTACTTGCATCGGAGTTAAGAACTTTTTCAAAATTTTCTATAGCAGCGGTATAATTACCCATTGAAAAATAAACTCCGCCTAAAGCATTCAACGCACCTGCATAACCACTATTCAGTTTTAAGCACTCCTCAAATGCAACTTTTGAATCTGCCAGTTTATCAGCTTTTTTTAGGGCAACACCCTTTTGATAATAGATCCGATAATCCTTTTCAATCTGTAATGCAGCATCATATTTATTAATGGCTTCATTCACATTACCTTCTTTTAACAGTGCATTTCCTTCATTATAGAGTTTGCCGGCTTCTGGTTTCATTTCTTGAGCAAATCCAAAAATTGAAATGCTTAAGAAAATCAAAACAGAAAAAAATAAGCTGTTTCTTGTCATATCGTTTTTCCTATATTAGTTATTAAAGAATCAATTGTGCGGGAGGCGGGACTTGAACCCGCACGCCAATTAAGGCACTACCCCCTCAAGATAGCGTGTCTACCAATTTCACCACTTCCGCAAATTTGAGGTGGCAAATTATAGGTATGAGTTTAGAAAATCAACACTTTTTTGGGGTCTTAAATTTAATTTTATTTGATTATCTCGGCTTTCTGTCAAAAAGCACGTTTCTTATTTCGTCTCTAAACCTTTTTTCAAACACGATTAGTTTAGCAATTTGTTCTGTGGACAAAATATCATCAAGTGAGTTTATAAATTGATTACGTTTCATCTCTATGGATTCACGATTTTTAAGCATTTCTGAGATTAACTGTTTTTGCTTTTCATCCTGATTCTTGTCTTCTGTACTAAACGATTTTTCTAATTCAAATATTATATCGTCTGTTTTCTTTTCGAGTTCCTGAATTTCACGTTTAGATTCATTTCGTCTCGCAAAAAATCTAATAGATGCATCTTCATCCATATCCAAAGACTCAATAAGTTTAATTTTTTCTAACTGCTCTAGTTTCTCCTTGTTTTTCATTTTCCTTTCTTTCATCTGTTGGGGATATACTAAGGAAGTTAGAAGAATCAGAGTAAACAGCATCATAAATAATTTGTTCATAAATACCTCTTATAAAATTTCTTTATTAATTAACTGTGCATAAATAAGGTCAACTTCATTATCGGAAAGATATTCATCCACATCAGCTACACTATTAAAACCGACTATGTTAGTCAAACTTTCTTCTTTTATCGATTCTATCAAACTTGCAGAAATATTTTCTGAATAGAGTGAATCTATTCTCTGTACTGCATCATTTCCAATATTCATTTCTATAGCATTAGAATAATCATAATCATTAATAAATGAATCAAGTTCTGAATCAGAATATTGAGTTAACAGTAAATTAACATCTTGTGGATTTTCTTTATTTGTTTGTGATATTAAAAAATACCCCACAACAATTATAATTATTGATACGAAGGCATATTTTATTGTCGGAGATATTTTCTTTAAACTCTTTGATTCTTTTCGCTTTCTGAATTCAGTAATAATAGATTCAGAATAATTTTTATTTAATGGAATATTTTTTGTCTCATCAATTATGCTGTTTAATTTTTTATACTCATCAAACTCTTTGTTAAGATTGTCTGAGTAAACTAATTCATCCTCAAATGCTTTTCTTTCCTCGGAATTCATTTTCCCTTTTAGATAAGAGAAGAACTTTTCTTCATTATTCATCATACTTAACCATCTCCTTAATTTTATTTAAAGCATGGAAATAATTTGCTTTAAGTGTTCCAATACTTTTGCCCGTTATCTGAGAAATCTCTTCATAACTTAGTTCATCAAAATTTCTCATAACAAATACTTCTCTTTGTTTAACAGGAAGTTTTTGCATTGCACTTTCAATTTTTTCAACTTTTTGTTTTGATTCAATATCATCAATAACATCCTTTTGTTCAAATTTTTTATTACTTATATCATCAAGATTAAAAAAATTTCTCAAGTTTTTTTTCTTAAGATAGTTTATGCTTCGTGTATTTGTAATCGCATATATCCAGGTATATAGGGCCGATTTATATTCGAAAGTTCTCAATTTATTGTAAAGAACCATTAGAACTTCCTGCACAATCTCATCAGCATCTAAATGATTTCCTGTCATACGCCGCGCATGCCAATAAATTCTTTCCTGGTGTTTAACTGCAAGCCGATTAAAAGCAGACTCATCGCCATTGATAAAACCTTTAATCAGTTCAAAATCGTTATTTAATTCGTGCATACAGTTATACTTAGTTAGCAATTAGACAATATTCTACTATCAATGGTTTAATTCATATTCCTTTAAACCAAAAGTAATTCTTCATTGTCCAAAGATCAAAATCAAAAATATTCATTGAAAGGAATAAATAATGAAAAAGTTAATTTTTGTGTTAGCGGTTCTTTTTACTGTAACCGCTCTCAGCCAGCAATTATATCCACAAAAGGGTGATAATCCCAGATCAAAAGATTTACGAATGAACCTTAAATCACAGCTTAATCTTTCTGAAGATCAAGAAAAAAAAATAGAAGCGTTAAGATTAACCCAGGAAGAATCTATGATTAAGTTTAGATCGGATCTTGAGCTTAAAGAGTTAGATATTCGTAAGCTAAAATCATCAGATAAATTTTCTAGAAGTGAAATGATAAATCTTACAAAAGAAATCAGCTCAATTAAAAATGATATGGCATTAGCCAGAATAAATCATCAAATGGATGTTTATGATTTACTAGATGAGAGCCAAAGAAAAATTTGGCTGGATAAACAAGATCAATTTGGAAATATGAAACACAAGATGAAAAAGAAAATGCATGAACGAAGAAATTGGTAACTGAAATCTAAAGCCGGTTAATCCCGGCTTTTTTTATACTCTAAGGTAGTTGAGGACTTTTTGTATATGAGACGGCGATATTAAAAAACAGCGAAAGACTTATAATAAATGCGGGAAGGATTTTAATGATTTGCTTCCTTTTTTGCCAACCTATTTCAGGACAAGACACCCCCACCCTGCCTCCCCTTTCAAAAAAGGGGAGGAGTTAGGAAGTGAAAAAATTATTTTAAAAGGATCATCTTCTTAGAATTAATGAAAGAACCAGATTGTATTTTGTAGATGTAAACTCCGCTTGCTAATGAGCTTGCTCCGCCTGTGGCGGAAAAGTTAACTTCATACTTTCCGGCAACTTTTTCTTCGTTAACGAGTGTTGCAACTTCTGAACCAAGTATATCGTAAATCTTTAGTGTTACAATTCCATCTTGTGGAATTTGGTAACGGATTGTTGTACTTGGGTTAAACGGATTTGGGAAGTTGTTCGACAGTTCGTAAGTAATAGGAATCTCACTGCCCATAAAGTTTACTTTGTTAAAGTTTTTCTTTGCAAGCGTGGTATTATCGCTTACTATATTTGCCAGTGCATACTCAGCATTTGTGCTTACGTTTGTTACTAATCGCAAGTAATAATCACCTGGCGTTATTCCCGAACAATCTACTTCATAATCTATACTTGCATATTTTTCAAGATTGTTTTTGTTATAAGATACATTATCAAATGTACCAATAACTTGATTTGTTGCTGCGTTAATAAGTTCTGCTTTAAAATTAACAGCATCCGTATTTGATAAAGCCGTATCCGGATCAGACTTTGTAACAACATAATAAATATTTGAAAAATAAAAGTTTGTTGATTGAGTTAAAGTAAAATTACTTGTTCTTGTATGCTCATTAAGTTCATTAGAAGATAAGTAAGAAATTGTATCAGGAATTTCTATAAACCTAATTATGCTATCGCCAACCAAAATATCACCTATTTCAAAAACAAACTCTATATCATTAATTGAAGCAACACCACTTCTGCCAAAAGTAACCATTGTATCATTTTCGGTTATCTTGTTTAATCCCGGGTCACCTTCTTCTTCAAGAGTGCTAAAATCAGTTGTAGATTTTAAGAAGTAATGAGGATCAGTGCTGTGCGGTACCCTGTTATCCTTAAATATCATTGCAGACATTGTTTGAAAATTTGTACCTGAACTTAGCTGTGACTGATACCCGGAATTACTTAATGTGTGTGGGGTTGAATAATAAATTCCATCTCTACGCATCCATTTAGTAACAGGATTTGTAGTCCCCTCGCTCCAGCTAATTACGGTTCGTTCAGTTGTACCAAGAGCAGAGTTGTTGTTTACAAAATTAATATCCGTGCCAGCTACTTGAAAACTGCCCCAGCTTGTTCCTCTTGTTGTGATCGCTTTTCGTTTATCTATTCCATCACCAGGATTTCGTGCACCAGTCCAGCTAACGACCGGGGCATTATTCGCTATACTTATTGAAGGTGAAAAGTTAAGTGGTGAGCCGCTATTTGTAGAAATTGTTGTCGTACTGCCAGATATTTGCGCAGCAACCAGTACAGCATATTTAATTGATGAATAATAATCATCTTGTACCTGTTCCTAAACCAAGCGAATTGAAGTTGTGCCTGATTTATTTACTGCAATAGATGGATTAACAGAATAACTATTTGTGCCTGTTAATGTTAGCGGGTTATTTATAGAAAAGTATATACCATAACTTATATTAACAACACCTGTTCTGGAAAGAAGAGCACCTGCAGCACCGTTTTTATAAACTATATTAAAATTACTGTAAGCCATAC
>JBBQSH010000051.1:0-20751 GCA_038214015.1 Ignavibacteriales bacterium
GAGATTAATGAATTGCTTTTGGGTAATGATGGATTTTATGAGGAAATTTTTAGTGCATTAAAAGTGCCATCCAGACCTTTACAATGGGAATCAGATTATCAACCGGGTGGATTTGATAATGCAGTTAGTACAGATGAGATAATCAAACAAGCAAAGGTTTTACAGCTAATAAATATGTACAGAGTTCGCGGTCATCTTTTAGCTGATCTTGATCCATTAGGAACTCGAGTTGTTTACCATCCTGAACTAGATCCATCTTCATTCAATCTTACAGTTTGGGATTTGGACAGGCATTTTGTTACAGGGGGATTCAGTTCTTTGAAGACAGCAACACTTCGGCAGGTAATTAATATTCTGCAAAAAACTTATTGTGATAAAATTGGTGTGGAATATATGCACATCCAGAATCCTGCAGAAAAAGTTTGGCTCCAAAGTAAAATGGAACCATTACAAAATTCTCCCAAATACAATTCGGATGTAAAGAAGAATATCCTTAATAAATTAATTAAAGCTGAATCGTTTGAAAATTTTGTGCATACAAAATTTATTGGTCACAAAAGATTTTCTTTAGAGGGATCTGAAACTCTTATTCCAGTATTAGATAAGATTTTAAATGATTCTGCTGAGCACGGAATTTCTGAAATAGTAATTGGTATGTCTCATCGAGGCAGATTAAATGTGCTTACAAATATTATTGGCAAATCTTATGAATCAATCTTCAGCGAATTTGAAGACATAAAAGATGCAGACTCCATACAAGGATCGGGTGATGTTAAATATCATTTAGGTGCAACAGGAAATTATCCAACATTATCAGGAAAGACATTAACAATTTCATTAGCTTCTAATCCAAGCCATCTTGAGTGGGTTGATCCTGTTGTGGAAGGAATTGTTCGGGCAAAACAAACTAGACTTGGTGACCATAAAGCCCATCAACAAGTTATGCCAATATTAATTCATGGTGATGCTGCATTTGCAGGACAAGGTGTTGTAGCAGAAACATTAAACTTATCTCAGCTAAGCGGTTATAGAACCGGCGGAACAATTCACATTATCGTTAATAATCAAATAGGGTTTACAACTACTCCGGAAGATTCACGCTCAACAACTTATGCCACTGATGTCGCTAAGATGATTCAAGCGCCAATTTTCCATGTTAATGGTGATGATCCTGAAGCCTCACTCTGGGTTACACAAATCGCATTAGAATACAAACTAATATTTAAAAAAGATATTGTAATAGATTTATTTGGATATAGAAGATACGGACATAATGAAGGTGATGAACCAGGTTTTACTCAGCCGTTGCTTTATGATAAAATAAAGTCTCACCCTTCAGTAAAAAAATTGTATGAACAAAAATTAATAAATGATGGGACTCTAACTTCTGATGAAGTTGAACAGATGTATAAATCATTTAACAATGAATTAAGTAAATCTTTTGAATCTATAAAAAGAAAAAGTGCAACGTTTGCAAATGAAGCTCCACTTGCTGTATCTAAAAAAGAATTACTTTCAGTACATAAGGAAGGTAGTACAAATATCTCAGAAGAAACTTTGGGGGAAATTATTAGCTCCCTATCAACTCTGCCTGATGGATTCAATGGTCATCCTAAACTTGAAAAATTTTTAGAGAAAAGAAAGAAACTGATTGATGGATCCGAAGCCGCAGATTGGGCTTTAGCAGAATCTTTAGCTTTCGGAAGTCTTTTGTTGGAAGGAACTCCAGTTAGATTAAGTGGTCAGGATAGTGTTCGCGGAACATTCAGCCAAAGACATATAGCATTTACGGATATTCACACAGGTAAGGAATATTTTCCTTTAAACCATATCTCAGATAAGCAGGCAAGATTAGAAGCATTGGATAGTTCATTATCCGAAGCGGCTGTCTTAGGTTTTGAGTACGGCTACAGTACTGCAGACCCGCTTGCATTAGTTTTATGGGAGGCACAGTTTGGTGATTTTGCAAACGGCGCACAAATCATAATAGATAATTTTATTGTAGCATCTTATGAAAAATGGGGATTACCAAATGGTGTTGTAATGCTTTTACCACATGGTTATGAAGGACAAGGACCTGAGCACTCCAGCGCACGATTAGAAAGATTTTTAATATTATGCGCAGAAGATAATATTCAGGTTTGCAATGTTAGCACTCCAGCTCAGTATTTTCATCTGCTCAGAAGACAAATAAAACAAAATGTTCAAAAGCCTTTGGTAATAATGACACCAAAAAGTATGTTAAGATTGCCTGAGGCAAAATCTACAAAAGAAAATTTTATCTCCGGTAAGTTTGAAGAGATGCTTGATGATGTGATGATTCAGAATAAAAATGTGATTAAAAAAATTATTCTTACAAGTGGAAAAGTATTTTATGATTTGGCGAAGTACAGAATTAAAAATAAAATTGAAGATGCTTCGATAATTAGAATTGAGCAGTTTTATCCTTTTAATAAAGTAAAATTGAATAAGATATTAAAATCTTATCCAAATACAGAAAAAGTTATTTGGGTGCAGGAAGAACCAAAGAATATGGGAGGCTGGAATTTTCTGAATGCAAGAATTAGAGAACTCCTATCTGAAAAGCAAAAACTTGTCTGCGTAAGTCGTCCTGAAGGAGCTAGTCCTGCAGTTGGCTCAGGAAAATTGTCTAATCAGCAGCAAGTAAATCTTGTGGAGGAAGCATTTAGAATTTAGCAGAGGAACCTTGGCCAATCATCTCCATCAACCTCATTTTGAGGATGATTTTGAGTATTGTTTTAATCTGAAACACACTTTAATTGATTAATAACCCAAAAAGGGCGTTATCCAGATGGCATATTTATTGGCTAATTATATACCAATAAAGATGAGAATGCAATGGAAGAGTTTCAAAGACAAATTGCTAATGGTTTTATAATTGAAAGAGTTAATCTTGAGCAAGCCACAATTTCAGAAGCGGTACGATTTAAGAAACATCTTGAAACTGACATCAATCTAGGATACAGTATTATTATAGATCTTAGCAACTGCAACTCCTTGGATTCAGCTTTCATCGGCGTTATGGTTGTTACATTAAAACAATTAATGCGTTTGGGTGGATCTATTAAGATTGTAAAGCCAGGTATGTTTTCTAAATCACTTTTAAATTTAACAGGCACAATAGAAATATTTGAACTTTATGACTCACTAGATTGTGCAATAACAAGCATTTCTTTATCCTCTGAAAGATCAAGTGAATTTAACACACCAAAAAGAGAATTCAAGGTCCCAGGATTGGACCAACTAGCAGTTGTTCACTAGGATTGAATTACTCATAATCTAATGATACATTTACGAGCGTCTTTTAAGAAAATGCGAGCGTAACTCAGTTGGTAGAGTGTCAGCTTCCCAAGCAACAATTCCTTCTAAAATGAATTCTTTTCACCCTTTTTAGGCTCATTTTGTCCTAAATCTGTCCTATTTAGGATTATAGGAGGTTAAAATGAAGCTCATCAAGCGTAGTAATGGGTACTATTATGTTGAGGAATACTGTACCGGCCAACCGCAAAAGAGAATATCAACTCAGACAAAATCTATGAGGGAGGCCCTTAAGTTTATTTACGATTACTCTAACAGAGAGTTGGATAAAATAAATCGTGTAACACTAGTTACTGAATTTAAAAAGGATTACCTCGAGATAGCAAAGAAACAATTTTCTGAGGGTCACATAAGTAATATTGAGTGTGCTATGAAGAAATTTATACTGGCATTTGGCGAAACACGAACTCTGACATCTTTTAACACTCTGGAGCTAGAAAAGTACTTATTAAGTGAATACGTTAAATCGCCGTATTCAGCATACATCTCTCATAAGGTATTGAAAGCATTTTTTAATCGCGCACTCAATTATGATTTGATTGTTAAGAACCCAGCGGCTAAAATCAAACTACCTAAACTGCCTGTGATTCAACCTCAGTTTATTGATTCGAAGGAATTAAAAATCATCATTGATAAGATTGAAATCCAAATGCAAAAACATATCGCTTATTTTGCATTCTACACAGGAATGAGACAGAGTGAAATTCTGACACTTACCTGGGAGCAAATAGATCTTAAAAATAATATGATACTTATCAGAAACAGTAAAACCTTTTCTACCAAATCAAAAAAAGACCGTTCAATTCCAATGACCGAAGGTGTTGAGAAATTATTACTAAAGTTAAAACGTGCATACAAACCAAATAAGATAGGTATTACAAATTATGTTTTTTATAAGAATTATGGAGAAAGATGGAGCAACAATTACACCGGCGTAATATTCAAACGAGCAGTGAAGGCATCTAACATCTATAAGGAGATACACTTTCATTCATTGAGGCATTCAACTGCATCAAACTTAGCAATTAAAGGAGTATCAATATATCATATAGCTGCCATACTTGGTCACGCAGAAATGCGCACTACTCAAATTTACGCGCATCTTCAACAAGATTGCCTATATGAATCTATCTGTAAACTGGAAACATAAAGGTATCTATTAGTAACATTTTTGAGACTCTCTTCCCTATGTATTTATTTCTAATAATATAGTGGAATTTAAATATTGCAAATAGAAAGTTTTTAGTATCTGTAAGACATAGTATTTAAATGAGTTACAGCATCACTTAATTATCTTTTACAGATTATAGCAACCATACAACCGAGTTGGAACTAACCGGTGTCTGTTCTTTAGAAATGTTATTAATTGGTAACCACAATTATTATAAGGGCAGCCATACTCAGCCGCCCTTACATTCTAATCTTACTTCTTACCCGAACGTGCAATGAACAATGTAATAGCTATCCTGGAAACATCAACCATTCCATTGAGTTCTGATTGTATCTGCAGTGCATCTTTATAACTGGTAAGCATAACATCATAGAATTTATCCGGGTTATTACTTTGCTTTAGTGCCGGCTCTTCTTTTACCTGATCAATAGGTTGTTTAACCGCTAACTCAGGAACTTCAATCAGGTATTTTGTTACTAACTTGCTGCCCTTTTGCATACCTGATTTTGTGACTATGGCTTTATCACCTCTCCTGAGGTTCTGCAACTCTGAGTGTACTTCTTCCGGTGCAAAGAAAGCAAACTCTGCTTCTTTTGTTTTAACAGCATACAAGAAGTAATCTCCATACTGAGATTTGCCTACAACAGGATCATCATAAAGTAATTCTATCTCTGTTGGCTGGTTTAACTGCAAATCAAGTTTTCTTCGCTCTGTCATTTTAATTGTCCTTCCTGTTTAATCTAAGTTTATAGCTGAACTCTTCTTTACCTTCTAGCACTGTAATACCTTTTGGAACTCTTCCTTTCTCTTTGATGTATGCTTTGATCTTATTGAGATCAGGCTTTATCTCTTCCGGTTCTGTTCTTATCATATCGGCAGTTGCTGATTTCAGGAACTCATCAAGATTAGATATTTCAACTTTGTCCGGTTTCTTGTGGAACTTAAGATCACCGTGAGGTAGTTCTATTGTTTTCTTGTTCTCTTCACGGATGTATGCTTCAAGTTTTCTGGATAGCATTTCAATCTTATTCTGAAGCTTAGAGTTTTTGTTGAGTGACCATTCTTTTATGATCTCGATTTCCTTCTCTGCTTCAGCAAAGTTTAGTTCTATTTCAGATTGCAATTTTCCAACTTCGATAAGTATTAAATCAAAGTACGCTGCGGTCTGCTTGATCTCGTTCTTTTCTGCTTCAAGAAGAAGCTCTTCAAGAAAATTATTGTCGTTCATTGTTTATCTCCTTTGTTTGGATTACTTCTTTGGATATGTTTTTTAGATACTGGGCAATAGCCTCATTAGCCAAATGAGTGATTGGTCTTTTTACTTGCTGTTTGAGCAGATACAATGCTCTAACGTGCTGCTCTTTAATTTTAGGCGAATACATCTATTTCATCCTCCATCTCAATGTTGTTACCACAGACATCACAGTAGTTGTAGCTTCACCATAGTATTGAGTGAGAGCCAGACACCAGGGACATTCCATCAGATCGCCGCTTTTATACACCGTTTGAGTGTTCCGGTATGTTGGCTTATCATACCACCTGAGTCTTTTAGAGTAGTGTTTTCTGTATGAGTTAACACCATCCTTATCAATGACAAGTGCATAACTGTTTTCCATCGTGTAATGATGAAAGTTCTTCTCACCAATTGTGAACCCGAACATTGATTCTGATTTGATATCCAGTGCTTCCTGCATTATCTCTCGTTCACTGCAGAAGTAAAGGATTTCATTTTTGATATCGAGATAGAGTTCAATCGGATTATCTTTTTTTATCAATGTAAGAACATCGGGCTGGTTACGATCTATAAGAGCAACTGCGAATGACCCTTCAATAAGTTCAAAGAGTCGTTTTACTTTATCACCTTTCTTGTTTGAAGCTAATATTGCAAGTATTGCTTCCGAATCTACCTGAGCGTCTCTCTGTTTCTTTGCAAAGATTTCTTTGTCATTGAATACGATGCCGTTATGTACAATAGCTAAACCAGACTTCGAGTAAAGCGGATGATTGTTTGCGTTGTTCTTCTCTGACCCCTGAGTTTTCATTCGTGTATGAAGAATCATAACTGAAGGAAGTATTAAACCTCGCCAATCGATTGTCTTTACAAGATCGGATGATTTAACTGCTGCTTTGTTTACCACAAGATTGTTATCTCTTATGAACGCATAACCTGATGCATCTCTGCCTCTTGATTCAAGTAGTGAGAACATTGTTGTTATGTTTTGTTTATCAGGTACTGTTTCGGAAAAGGCGTAATAGCCCATTATACCACACATAGTGTTATTCCTTGTTTTAGTTTTATTGTGTTGTTTATTAAGCTGCGGATGAAGCAGAGTCGGTGTTTGAACTTAGTGCTTTTATAAGACTAATTATGAGATTAGTATGATTAGTACGCAGGGTTTGTGATATGCCAAGCCGTCTTGTGCCTGTAATGAACTGAACCGTTATGTTTTGCTGTCTATCGCTGAGATATTTTTGAACCTCATCTATCAGATCAAAACTTGCAGTTAGTTGGTATTCTTCTCGATCAACAAGTCCATAGCAGTAAAGAGGTTTATCTACGATACCAAGTTCCTTACGAATATGTTTAAGAAAAGTATCGCCTTCATTAATTTCAATGGGCTTCCGGTTATCAAGTTTACCTTGCAGCCAGTTTCTGGATAGATGGACGATCAACTGACGATCAAGATCATTCACATCGGGATTCTCCGGGCAGTCTTCATCGTGGTTTTCAGTATAGCATTCTTCACAGTAAGGATCACCACAATTATCGTAGTTAGCTTCACTTCTGCTTACGATACAATCACATCTTGAACAATAAGTGTAGCTCTCAGTAAAGCATTCCTCACACAGTGTTGTTGAATGAGCATATCTGATCTCATCTTCGCTTATTTCATTGTTGCAAACTTCACATCTACTCATAGCACACCCCACGCCGGAAGAATGTTCTGATTCCAGTTCCACTTTTTACCAATGAGTAAATCAAGTTCTTTCATCCCTTCCCTGCAATCATCAGGAATTGTGGTAAGAATATTTTTAAGATTACGAATGAATGTACAGCTGTGCTGCCTATCCTTTAGCTGAATGAAATCAAGGTTGTCTTCTGTTACACCGAGTATTGTTAGCTTTGCCAGTGTTAGCGTAACCAGTGTTGTTGATGGTGAAAGTAAGAATGAACCAGGTGTTCGATACTCAAAGCCATACGATTTACGCCTGTATGCTCCTTTCTTTCCGTAACCACTGCGTTCTCTTTTGTTTCGTTGATCTCTGTCATCAATACAATTGCTTAATGAACCAAGAACTGTATCAAGTGATTCAATAATCTTAGACTCAGGTTCTGTGGAAAAGTGGATGTGTCCACCAATTGAATAATCGTGCTGATAATGACCTGAGAGAAATTCAAGCTCCGGTGCTTTTGAATGACCGTAATCTAGTATGATCTTAATCTTAGCGGTAAGATCAAGAGGACTTTCTGAATAACCTGGTCTTAACTCGGCTGTTGATTCACAACCATCAAGCCCGAATGATGAATTAGATTTGAAGTGTCTATGTGCCGGCACAAAGCAGCCATTGCGTTGGCATATCAGTTCCGGATCGCAACCTAATGTAAACGACATAATAATCTCCTTAGAATTTTTGTTAATTGTTTTTTAATTGAACGGATTAAAGAGACTAAGGCTGGCCAGCACTTAGATTTAAGATTAGTCTATAAGAATTGTAACAAGAGAAGCACTTGTAAGATCATCATCGCGAATAATGACATTACAATTTGGACAACGAGTTAGTCCACCTGCAATTGAAGAGATAACTTTAGGCGGATCTTTAGTATCGCCGTCTTCAACAAACAGAGTACAGAATTTAGTTTTGCATCGAGGACAGTTAATCTCATCCTCAAAGAACTCTAACCAACCGGACATAGTTTTTCACCTCCTTTCGGTTTGGATAAAAAAATAGCCGCTAGCTTTTGTGCTGGCGGCTGATTGATGTTATATAAGTGACCCCGTGGCCTCGAAACGTTTTAAAAAGGAGTCTCTACCACTACCACCCTTTGGGACCCAGTCAGTCCTCTCGCACGAGGCTATTTAAGTACCCCGTGGCCTCGAAAGAAAATTGAATTTCTGTTATTCTTTTGATGAAGTGAATTTTGAAAATATATATAAATGGATTCTGTGGAGAGAATTTTAGATACGATTGATACTAAATAAAAAACCCTGACACCAAAGCATCAGGGTTTCAAATAAGAAATAAATAATTACTATTTAAGCAAAATCATCTTCTTAGATTTAACAAAATCTCCAGATCGAATAGCATATATATATATTCCACTAGATAGCTCACTTGCATTAAATTCTACCTCATAATTTCCTGCAGCTTTAATTTCATTAACTAAAGTATTCACTTCTTCACCAAGAATATTATAAATTATTAATGTAACTCTTCCATCATTCTTCAATGAATATTTTATCACTGTTGATGGATTAAAAGGATTCGGATAGTTATCATACAACTTATTTTCTGTTGGAATGATTGGCTGCTCATTAAGCTTTACAAGATTGTTTTGCTTATTTAAGAAAGTTGTATCTGTTTCATACCTTCCAACTGTTTTTAGAATATAGGCTATGTTACCGCTGTTTGTTGTTGTGCTAAAACTTAAATCTATTCTTTCTGCCGGATACATCTCAGAATAATTTTGATCTATACCAGAAAGTTTAGATTTTATGTCTCCATTTACATTGTGTACTGCTGATACCAATGGCAAAGTTCTTGTTCTTGCTGTTCTTAAATCTGTTACAAATACAAAATAATCAAGTGTTAATTTTTTGTTTACAGTTATTTCTATTGTGCCTGTAGGTAAGTTTCTTAACTTTTTGCTTATTGTACTTTTATTTGGTCTTAAGAAAAAGTTTGTAAATGGAGTACTTTCTGTTATTATTTCTTTTTCATTTTCCACACTTTGTTTTTGAGTAATAACATTCATTAGCATTGCAGGTATTCGTTTTGAAATCGGGATTCCTTCTTCTCCGTTAATTACAACATCTCCATCACCTTCTGTTGCGTTTCTGCTGATTGTAAGTTTATCACCAGGATTAAGCTCTACTGATAATGAATCTAACACAAGTAAGTTTTGTGTTATGTCTGTTTCTCCGTTTAATAATATTCTTGCAGGTAAAACACCTTTATAGTTTATTACCTGTCCTTCATCATTTACAACGATAGTTTCATCAGGATTAGCTCTTGTTTCAAGCAAAGAAACATTGTCAAACCAGGTATGTTCTGTTTGAGGTTCGTGTATTGTAAGATTTATTTTATTGTTTGTTGGGACTAAGGGAGTATTGATTAAATAATAATCTGTTACATCTTTATCCGGATTACTAATTGATGTAATTAACAATGTATTTTCACTAACAAGATTTCCATTTTGCTCAAATGCTAGTGTTGGGCAGCCATTTGGATCACTGTTCAAAGATGGCACAAAATATTTTGTATCACTCCAACCAGCACCCGGAGCATTTGAAACTGTACAACCGAAAATCCAGGTAGGTGCATCTACCGGAGGAATTGATTCTGTATTATGATATATAATCTTACATCTATATCCTTCTGGAACAATACTTACATAACTTGGCTGATTTGTTGAAATCCAATTATAAGTTAAATCACCGTTACCCTGAGAAAGGTTTACATAAACATAACCATAAGTTCCTTTATAAATTGGAATTGGGTTTTGAGTAATACTAGAAATTATTGGCCTTAAAAGAGTTGGTATTGGTGTCTCTTTTGATTTCCAACCAACTGCATAATTACCATAGTAAGAATCATAATAGGGTTTATACGATACTATCCATTTATATGTGTGTTCAGGAATTAGTTGCCCTTCATAATGAAAGAGCCCATATCCTGGCCAATTATCTGTCCAAATCCCTGAATCATAAATAATTGAGTTAACTGTGTAATCCTGTATCTGAACTCGGATAGATTGACGATTCGTGAAATATGGACGAAT
The DNA here is from genome assembly GCA_038214015.1 of Ignavibacteriales bacterium. Classification (GTDB taxonomy): domain Bacteria; phylum Bacteroidota; class Ignavibacteria; order Ignavibacteriales; family Ignavibacteriaceae; genus IGN3. Next base: position 10,512 of record JBBQSH010000051.1, read on the forward strand.
TTCATGGCCCATAGTAGTTTCTATATCTACCATATTTAAGGCATCAGCACCAGGAACAAACTTTTTTATTCCTCTGCTATTAGACCAACTATCCGTACTAAATAATTCTAGCTTTATATATCCAGGATGAGCACTAAATGAGAAATTAGTAACGGTTTCAGGATTAGTAAAAAAATAGGACGATGGACCTGTATATGAACAAACATAATTCGTAAACGAATTAAAAACATGTAACATTTGTAAGCCTTTGTCAACGACAATAATATTTTCGGTTCCATCTATCCCAATATCCACAGGAATTGAATTAGCAGGCAGTTTGTTTTCGTAATGCATATTAAGTTTATCAGACATAATTATACAATGGATAATGCTTTTAGTGCCTTCATCAATAAGCACAAATGAATTAGATACATGATATGAAGTGGTAATCCTAGTAGGATTACTAAAAGGAACATATTCACCACATCTATAATAACCAAAAAATTCATTCAGTAGTGTTCCGCTGGTATTAAAAATTAATATAGATCTTCTGCCAGCATCACAAACTATAATGTAGTCATCAGCTCTATTGTTGGGTGTTTCATTATTTGAATAATCTAGATCTGTGGGTTTATTTAAATATTGAGAGTTAATAAAAACTGGTGAAGATGAAGCTGTTATCGTATTATTAGTATTGTAAGTTAACTTATAGATCTTCTTTGCTTGTGAATCAGCAACATATATTTCCCTAAATTCATTAACATCGATTGCGACTGGATTTTCAAAAACGACTAGGGATGTGCCATTAAATTTTTTGATTTCGGAGTATGTTGAATTAACCTGTCTTGCGAATAAGATACGTTTCCAATCTGGATCTAGATAAAAAGCAGTTTGATCAGTTGAGCTAGCACAAAAAAGAGTACAATCAAGTCGAGATCCTGAACCAAAAAGATTTCTTTCTAAATATTGTTGAGTAAATGAAGAATTTATTTCATAAACATCACCTTCAGCGTTACCCATAATAGGGTATAGAGCAAATACACTTTCACTGAGGCGTAATGTTACATCAACAACACATTGTTCTTCAATTGAAAATTGTTTTTTTAGACTATCTAAATAATTATCTGGATTTTTTTCTTGCATTATAAAATTAGGATTAGCCAAAGGTGAGAGGGTTTCTCTTATTACTTGAGAGTTAATATAGACACTAAATGATAAGAATAGGAATAAATATTTTAATTTCATTTTATCACCCAATTTTTGGTTAATTTTTTTCCAAATCTTTTATTTTTTGTTCGTAAACCTTTTGTATTAAAGGATTACTTGAGTTCAACTGAAGTTCTCGAATAAAATTGATTTTATCCGATTTAGATTGCCTATTTCTTAGTACAGAATCAAGAGTCCAGTATGCCCTTACTGAAGGGTACTTAAATACTAATTCTTCGCGAACTCGAGAAGCTTCCTGATATTTATGAAGAGAAATATCATAAACTGCATCAAGTAAAGTCAAAATATTTATGGAATAAACACTATTAGGATAATCTCTATGTAGATTCTCTAGTTTTTGTGCAACATCAGCGGCAGAATATTTTCCAGCAACTTCTCCGTCTGTTATATCGAGAAAGGTATTATAGACTTTTAACTCTTCTCCGCTTGGATCTATAACTTGGAATGGGATTTCTGTATGAATAGACTGCTGGCCCACGGGAGTTAAATTTGCCATTAAAGTATATCGTCCTGAGTCTAAGTAATGATCATAGTAAGCGATATTAAATATTTTCCCAAAATATCTGTTAAGTTCGATAAACCTGTATACTGTTTCACTGGGCAATAAAGATTCAGTCGCTGGCGAGTAAGTGTCCACCGATGGTCCGACATATTTTATTTCTGATCCATTAGCATTATTAAGCTCAAGTTTCATTTTGTTGTAAAAATTTCCCTCTACATTTGTAGTTCCAATATTTTTTATACTTATTAAAATTTGAATAGGTTCTCCAACAAAATAAACTTCTTTTAATGAAGAAATTTCTAATCCTAATTGTTGGGATAATGATAATGAAGTAAACAAAATTATAGTTAATAACATTGTTATAGTAGTTTTCATAATAGAAACCAATTTTGATTTGAAATAAATTGAATATGTCCCGCGCAAAACAAGCAATTTGAATATACATCTGGTGTGTTTTTGGGAAGCATTAGGCAAGCGCCAATATTCGATCCGGAATGAGGTGGATCAATGATGGAACCATCATTTCTTATTCCAATTGCGTGTCCTATCTCATGTATTAATGATCCATTAATTGTTCTAATTTCATCATATTGCTTTGAAGGATAATAATTTTTGATTCTAGAATAGAGTACAAAACAGAGTTGAGGCACGGAATGAGTACCATCAGGTAAAGTAAATCCAGCAGTGATTCCTCCGTCAATTGGATTTCCCATATAAGCTAAGGATACATCATCAATTCCACAAATAATTGACTTTTTAGGATCAATTCCAGTTAATGTGCCATACGCCGACCACCATGCCCATCTACTCATTTTTGTATCATTACTAAAATCGATAGGAAATCCCTCTGGATCGGTTGTATTTGATAACCCTGATTTATCATCTACGACGTTATAAATAAGATTAGCATCACCTAATGCAGCATTTCTTTGCGCAACACCATCATATTGTTGCGCAGTTAGATTTGGCCATAAATTATCATTAACCATTGCTAATTGAATCACATTAAATTTTTTATACTTTATTTCAATTAGTTTCGATCCACTTGTGGCTATAGGTGAACCAGGGCCCATTGATGATCTTAGTTCAGCATACACAAAATAATTAGTTGGCGATGGGTTATTACCAGGGAAAGAATAACTGCTTGAAAGTGTTCCTGAACTTGAGGGAAGTGATCCGATGTACCATTCCTGAGTAGGATAGGGACTTGGTCCAGGAGTAATTTTAATGAATACATAACCACTGCTATAATTATTCCAAACTACCATAAACTTGTAATTTAAGGGATTACCTCTGTTATGATCGTAGCGCAATGAAAAAATCTGCTCATCAGATGGAGTGTTGCTACAGCCGGTAATATAAATAATAGAGATTAGCATAAATGAAAATAAAAACATAAAGTCTTGAAAGGAAGTCTTTTTTTTAGAAATTAAATTTTTGGTTAAAACAAAGAATTGAAATAAACTGAAATATTTAGAAAGGGAGAACAAAAACTTAGTTAACATATTATCCTCTAAACTAATTATGATTTTCTGTAATTAAAATTTATTTATAATGAAAATAAAATCATAACACTATTAACAAATATTAATAATGAAATAATAATTAAAGTATTTAAAATCTAATAATCATTTCATTTAGTGATGATTACTTGCTGACTGTCAATAGTAGTTCTAAAAACAATTATCTAATTTAAATTGTTGTTATTAATAGAAATAGCACATCGTCTTCATACCCCTTCTTAACCAGCTGGGGATTTACCTATGTGTAAAATGCTGGCGCATGAACAATTCATTATCAAAATTTAATAATAAATCTAAAGGTCACTAAACCGAAAGGCCTGTTGTATGACTTTGAGTACTCCAAACACTAGAACTGTTACAGCAAAAATTATTTCTGAAGAAGAAGGTCGATCTTGGGTAGAAATTCCTACTTCTTGGACTCCTAACACTCCGGGGAATCAATTGCCTAATATTCTCAAGGACAAAATTGAAGCCGGACAAACTGTGATAAATTATCAAGTTTCAAATCTGGTAAAGAATCTAATAATAGCGGGAAATAAATGGAGTAAAAACAAAAGCCACATCAAAAAAATTGAAAATCTATTTAGTTACCCAGTCGATAAAGTCAATACTGTAACCGATTTTCTTTCAAGGGATACAAATTCAAAACAAGTTGTTGAGGATATACTGAATTCTGATGGGAATAAATTGATTATTGGACACATGGGAACAGGTAAATCAACTAGTGTTATAAGCCTGGGAGCCGTTCAGAATCTAAAAATAATATTCGCTGTACCCTTAATTGTAAACGTTGATCAGTTTTTTTCAAAACACAAAAAAGAAAAAGGTATAAGCAGAATAAGAAAGCAAAATGCAAAGGCAATGGCAAAAATATTGGACAATGAGAATAATAATGTCATTATTTGTACATATGACCGTGTTGAGAAGATATCAGCGTATTTATCAAGATATGGACAGATTAATAAGTGGATACTAGTTATGGATGAAGCACATAATCTTGTGAGTCAATCGAATTATAGACAAAAAGCACTTAGGAAATTTCTATATAATAGCGTTAGTTATTCTAAATTGATACTTCTAACAGGTACGCCAGATGTATTAATGTATCCCCTATTAAAATCTAAAATAGACTTCGTATCATATGAATTCAAAAAAGCAATTAGTACTTTTAATAAAGGCAGCTTTAAAACACTTTACACTGAATATTTAGATCCAACTGCAATTCTATTGATGAATCTCTTAAGTGATGAAGGCAAATCTAAAAAAGGACTCAGAATAATTGTTCAAGAAAATATTACACGTCTTAACGAACTAAAAGATTTGTTAATTGAACATGGGTTAGCGATTAAAGAAGAAATTTACATCCTCAATTCAAAAGCTAAAGATTCAGAAGGCTGGGATGAACTCGTAACGAACTCTAGACTTAATCCTGGAATAAAATATTTTCTAAGCACCTCGGTTATATCAGATGGTTGTAATATAGAGAACACAAATGTGATTGAATTCTATTCTATCAATTGGTTCGACTTAACTAAATTACGACAAATGCAATCAAGACTTAGGAAAGCCAGCAATGATCTAATATATTATGACATAATTAGGTTGTCTAAACCCCTAGCCCCACCCATCCCGAAAGGATTTATTGATATTGACAGACAACATGAAATCGAAAATGCATTGAGAGATGCTCTGTGCAATATTATTTCTATATACTCTGATTCGTCATTCTATGGAGAGGAATTTGAATCCTTTTTTAAGGATAATACTGTTTATGGTCTTAATGATATAGTATGCACAGATATATTTGCAATTTATCAAGTACTTTGTAACGTATACATTTATTCACCTCTTTCTAGTTATCCTGAATTACGACATGAATTTACAAAGAGTTTTTTCAACATTGATCCAACGAAAGTTGAACTGGAATGTGTAACATATGTCGACAAGAACGTATCAAGAAATCTTTATGAAAAACGAGAAGTCATTTTAAAGCAGAAATATGATGAGCTAATGACTGAGCTGGAATCATCCCATAAGAAAGTCTTTAAGTACCTGGACATTATTGAAGGTGCAAGGGAGCCGGAGCAAATAAAAAATCTTAGACAAGAACGAACATTTGAATTATTAGAGAATCCATTTCTCCGACAAATAGGTAATTGGTTTCGAGAACTCTATAATTTGAATATATCAAAAGATGCCTGCAAACTACTCTTTGAAATTCTGAAGGAGCATTTAATTAAATTAAATATTGGTTCAGACGTTACAAGTATGAATGAACGATATGATAACCCTGTTAGAATTGAAGTGTTTGAACCCTTTATAGTAATGAGAATTTGTCAGATGTTATACGAAGGTACCTCAAATATAAAAAACCAAGAAGATAGAGAGTTCATTATTACTGCTCTTTTAGAGAATATTAAAAATCATGGTAATAAATATGTAAACGCTGAAATAACTAATAATTATCCTTCAATAGTGCTGGCTGATCTTAAATTAATAGAGGATTACTTATTTATCTCAAAGAAAACGTCCTCGAATAAATTATATATGTTTAAAATAGAATCTGCAAGAACGATTAAAGATTTATTTAATGATTTACGAATAAATATTTCAGAGGATGATCTTAATTATTTAATAAGCGCCGGATGGTATTAAGAATAATGTTTGATAATTAAATATACTTTAGAAAGTTAAGAGTTCATTCCGATTCTAAAAAAACTATAGACTAGTTAGAACCAATATAATTATCTATTATTTTAAGAAGGAAAGTTAGTAATATTAAAAATAGGTGAAGGATTTAACACATTATTATAATCCCTGGTAATGGATACAGTTTGATCATAGATAGATAGTGAACTTATAGTTAATACTTTGGTATAAGTGAAACTTTAATTCCTACATTAAGATTGCCAGTAAGTAGATACATTAATATTGTATTCACAAATTTTAATAGTCCCAGTAGTTGGGCACTGAACAGGGCAATAATTTACTGATCCCGCCAATTCATAGCTGAGCCCCAGAAGACACTGCTGTTCTAAAGTACAAGCAAATATTCAATGATGCCAATCATTAGTTGTCACAAAACTCAGGGTCTTATGAACTTGCCAACATAAAAGTTCTCAACCAGCAGTAATATTTAACATCTGATCTTGACTCAACAAAAGTAATAAACTGGTTATTCTGAACAAGAAACCACTCAGCCGAATATCATAAGATCCAGTTGGATATTCCACCGAGTCACACGCAAGTGAAAAATTCACAACAATGAAAAACGTTCAAATCAGACGAAATTTCAACTTTCAGGGGGATATTTTGATTCGGTGCCTATAATAAACATACCGATTATCCCCCTAGTATGAACGCCAGTGTAAGTTGATTACCTGAGCAGATATAATTTGAACCATCACAACTGGAATGCTAAAGCATTACCGGTATCAATCCCACCGATGATGGCCAACAGGCAACCTTTCTTCGCAGATAATAAGTATCAAACATTACAAATAGATGAAACACTTTCAGGAGGTAACCCAAAACAAGCGATAATGTCTTACGCCGGAGAATTAATTTCATCGTTCAGATCAGCGTTACTGGCTGACGAACGTGATCCTGCATATCAGAGTATTTTCAGAGTTAATAGTAACGTACTGAGGGGATATTTTGATTCGGCGCCTATAATAAACACCTCGAATATCCCCCAGCACAAGGCACAATGCTTTGAAAAAGCAATGATTTAAACCCAAACCAATAAAACATCTCGGTTGATTCTATTTTACTATCGGCACTTCCCAGTCGAAAAAGTTCCAATCCATTAATATTAATCGTAAACAAACAAGAAAGAAAACAATGACACAGATATATATTTTGCCTGTCGGCAAAACCGCGGCTGAATTACAAATTGAAGAGACACCAGATTCTATAGCAATGACCCTGGATGAGTACCCAGAGTATGAACAGAAACTATGTTCACTGGATGATGAAGTACAGATAATAATTGTTGAGCCCAATAAGTTTAAACTTGCAAAGCCGATAACAGCAAGGCTTGACAAAAACACTGGATGTTGGCTCAGTAATTCACACGCCGCAAATCCAGGTGATTACAGGCGATTTTCACGCAACAACGCAGGGGAATCCGTACACCGCTATGTGTATAAATACTTTAATGGTGATCCGGGACCAACTCTGGAGATATGCCATTCTTGTGATACACCGGCTTGCTGTTACCCTTACCATTTGAGTGCGGATACACACAAAGCAGATATGGAACAAATGGTTGCTAGAGGCAGATCAGCCCGGGGGGAGAAACACGGGAATTCAAAACTGACGGATAATGATGTGATAGCTATATTGGCAGATAATGTTTCTACTACCAAGGAAATTGCAGCCCGTTACAAAGTAAGCCCAGAAAACATCCGCCAAATAAAAAGTGGGAAATTATGGAAACATATTAACAGAGATGATATTGCAAGAATTACTGGAGCAGTTGTATAAATATAAAAGGCCGGTAGCATCTAATTGCTGTCGGCTTAATTTTTAGTTTAAGCACTATTGATTACTGAACTAACTAACCAACTCCCCTTTAAACGCTTTTTGTACTAACCACTGAACGAAATTTTCAATTAAACATAATTGAAGTATAACAAATAGTTTCTGTTATTTTTCTTTCTGCAGTTTTTCTTCCTTAAGGTATTCCCATCTTTCAATTGATAAATCATCCGGGATTACACCAAAATCATATTTTATACCCGCCATCTCTAAGGTGCCAATATTTTTATTAATTGTTTCCTTCATCTCAATACACTTAAACCACTCTGTTTGATGCTTGTCATAAAAATATTCTTTTAAGGATTTGTACTTTGTTGAATCATCCATCGCTTTCAGATAAGTCTCTTGTTGAGTGACTGAAAATTTGTATTCTATAATTAGACTCTTGGTTTCATTTATAAGTTTTGATTCTTCTAAACTATATTTCTTTTCACAACCTATATAGGCAATCACAATTATTGTTATTAACAGTATTGTAGATACTTTCATTTTTCTTTCCCTTTTAGTAATTAATTTGTTTTTTCATTTCTCATTATTAGTTAGACTAACTCGCCATAAACGCTTATTGCAAACTAAGCAAACGGGTGGATCGCTTGTTCATTAATTGTTAAGGTCCTTAGGTCATAAACGTCATACGATAATTAATGCTTAGACCATGACATCTAGGACAAAATACCTTATTTCCCCTTGATAATTCTCCCCCACACTTGCACAAATGTTTATCACCATCATCTGGATCACTCAACGTTTTGAAGCAACCGCACTTTTGACACTGAAAACCGTAATAACCTATAAACTCTCCTTTATCATCACGACCATGAGTTGCTATAGATATTTTTTCTTGATGCGAACAATCATTACATCTTATTATTCCCTCACCAACAGCACCAAGACTTTTCATTCCATCTAAATAGAAAAATTTTATTTCATTACTTGAATCCACCGCCGGAAGGTTTTCTAATTCAGGGTTTATACTTTTTTCTAATTCTGATTGCCCGGTTCGAATTTTAAATATGTACATAATTAATAAAATGGGCCATAGTATTGTTACGGCTGTGGTTAAGAATAGATCAAAAATTATAATTTTCCATAGCGGCGGTTTAGTTGATAAAGAATATAGGCCAATATTAAAGTACCGTTTCCACGCATTATTCATAACTTCGTTGTTGATAGCCTTAGCCATTGGACCAAATATCCTGAGAATAAGACCAAGTACTATATAGATAATAAGATAGGCTAGCATACCAACTCCCCCTTAAACGCTTTTTGCATTAAGCTCTGGAAAAGGTTTTCCAGCTCTTGCTCTGATTGTTTTTGTTTTTCTTTTAATGCTTCTGTTTTGTTTACTATCTCTGCAAATTGTTGTTGAAGTTCAAAGGGGGGTAATAATAGTTTTATTTTAATAATTCTAGTAAGTCCTAAATCATGGTTTGCTATACCATGCGTATAGAGTTGAGATTGTTTATAACAGTAATCAGAATTTAATGCACTCTCAAGGTATTGTGGATGGATTATACTCTTAGGTCTGAGAACTGCGATATGAACCCAAACACAGAATGGCCATTCAAAATCAACGACCTTCGCATAGCCTGTCGTACCACCTTTCGTTAGTAAAACATCCTCTTTCCTTGGCTTAAAATTTCTTGTTAAATAATTATAGTGTTCTTCTGAAACATATTTTATATCATCAAGTAGCAGTAAGCCTGGCCGTACATTACGTGTTGACAGAATAGGAATTCCATTATTAACATAGTTTGGAGATACGTGAGGACCATCTCTAACTTCTGATATAACATCACCTATTGTTACGACTTTAAACCCTTTCGGATTCTTCACCGGGTCGCCAAACATTTCTATAAATACAGATTGCAGAAATTTATCTGTAAGCTTGTTTGCTTCTTTACGTTTTTGTTTTGCCTGGTCTGCTTTCTCTAGTATCTCAGCAATTTGTTTTTGGATTGGGAGTGGTGGGATTTTTACTTTTATGTTATCAAATCTACCTTTTGTAATATGCTTCATCGTAGAACCGTGAACGTTACTTATCATTTCATCTATCTTTGTCTTAACTAAATAAAAGAAAAATAATCTATCAATATCTTTCTTTAGTTCAACTTTGAAAATATGTTGGTTCAATACCGCATCATCACGATCCCATATGTAAACACCTAAAGAAGCAGACCAAGAAATTAGAATATCATTTTTCCGAACTAAATTTTTATCATTCACATTACCATCAAAATAATTATAGATGCTACTGAAGCCTGTTAAATTTTGTATCCGAATAATTGGTAAGCCTTTAGTTCCCCACTCTTCTGGCTTAAAAGCTCTTCCATTAATAAATACAGCAACTTCACCCAAAGGTTTAACCTGCCAGTTGGAAGGAAGTTTAGACATGGCTACACTTCTTTGAACTCATCCCCAGCCCTTCTCTTAAAAAGAGAAGGGAGTAAAGCAAGAATGCAAAAGG
>JBBQSH010000052.1:0-20326 GCA_038214015.1 Ignavibacteriales bacterium
TAAAGTCTTGCTTTCAAAACTTTCATCGCTTTAATTCTATTTTTTAATTGAGACCTTTCATCCTGGCACTGAACAACAAGTCCAGTAGGTAGATGCGTCATTCTAACGGCAGTCTCAACTTTATTTACGTTCTGTCCACCCGCACCACCAGATCTAAAAATATCAATTTTCACATCATTCATATTTACATCCACTTCAACATCTTCAACCTCAAGCATAACAGCCACAGATGCTGCTGAAGTGTGAACCCTGCCGCTGCCTTCAGTTTCCGGTACTCTTTGAACACGATGAACACCTGATTCAAACTTTAAATTTCCGTAAACAGTTTGTCCACTGATGGAAAAAACAACTTCTTTAATTCCACCTAAACCAGTTTCATTCAATTCTATCAGTTCATACTTCCATCCGCATATTTCGGCATAACGCGTGTACATCCTGAAAAGATCGTTAGCAAATAATGCAGCTTCCTCGCCTCCAGTACCAGCGCGAATCTCCATAATAATATCTTTATCATCGTTAGGATCTTTTGGAAGAAGTAATGCTTTTATTTCTTCTTCCATAATCTCTTTCTGATTTCTTAATTCAACAAGTTCCATCTCAGCCATTTCAATTAGCTCAGCCTCTCGAGATGAATTAATTATTTCCAAATTACCTTCAATGTTTTTAATTATAGAAGCATATTTTTCGTGCGCAGCAATAATCTCTTCTAAATTTATTCTTTCCTTGTTCAGAGTTCTGATTTTCTCATAATTATTTTCATTTGCGGCATCAGAAAGCTGCGAGTTTATCTGGTCAAATCGAGTTTTAATTTTTTCTAATCGCTCTAATAAATTCATTTCATTTCTCTAAATTTGGAAAGCAAATATACTGAAGTAGCTGCAGATTTCTAAGAATGCATAATTCACAAACAAATGGTATTTAAGTATGAATAACGATAATTCTATAATATTTAAAAACTACTTTCAAACATTAAACATTATATTTATTGCTTTATTGTCCGGTCAGACAATCTATTTTTTTGTAGGGCTATTTATGATTCAATCGGGCAATATTGATGGCTTTGGCGGATTGAATACAATCTTTATGTTTATAACTCCCATAGTTGTTCTTTCAAGTATTCTTGCATCAAAATTTATTTATGCAAAACAAGTAACTGAATTTGATAAGAGTTCATCTTTAGAAAATAAATTGGTGTCTTATCGTACGGCAAACATAATTAAGTTAGCATTATTAGAAGGAGCTAACATTTTTAACATATCAATAATGATTATAACCGCTAACTATTTTTTTGCGGCTCTTTTTATAATCATAACAGTACTATTTTTCTTTAATAGACCGACTAAAGAAAAATTTATTATGGATTATGAAGTATCAGCAAACGAAGCAGTAAAGATTCTTGGTTGATTCAGAACTTAATATTCAATACAAATGTTTACAAGAAAAATGATAGTAAATGAAAAAATTTAATATCCCAAATATTTATAGAAGCTCATTTATTACCCAAATTAAAAATGCGCGTAAAGATCTTGATCCAAGAAAAAAAGATTTTACACCAACACTTTTAGATTTTGGTCCTGTTAGATTTTATCTGGCAAGACATTTTGGTTTTTGTTACGGTGTAGAAAACGCAATTGAAATAGCTTATAAGACGATAGAAGAAAATCCTGATAAAAGAATTTATTTGTTGAGTGAGATGATTCATAATCCTGGAGTGAATAATGATTTGTTGAATCTTGGTGTAAGATTTTTAATGGATACTTCAGGAAAACAACTAATTGATTGGAATCAATTGAGCAATGATGACATCGTCATTATCCCTGCTTTTGGAACAACGCTTGAGATTGAAGAAAGATTAAATAATATTGGAATCAATCCATATCGATATAATACAACCTGTCCATTTGTAGAAAAAGTTTGGAACAGAAGTGAACAGCTTGGCAGTGAAAATTACACAATTGTAATTCACGGAAAGCATACTCACGAAGAAACACGAGCAACTTTTTCACACAGCAAAACAAAAGCGGCATCTGTAATTGTCCGAGATATTGAAGAAACAAAATTACTGGCATCATTTATTCAGGATGATAAATTAGGAGATGAATTTTATAAAACTTTTTCTGAAAGATTTTCTGAAGGATTTAATTTTAAAAAAGATTTGCAAAAAATTGGTGTAGTAAACCAAACAACTATGCTTGCTACAGAAACTCAGGCAATTGCAGATTTGCTTAAAGACACAATGATAAAAAAATATGGTGCAGAGGACATTAAATATCATTTTGCAGATACACGCGATACACTCTGTTATGCAACTAATGATAACCAGGAGGCGACTTACGGTTTGCTAAACGAAAAGGCGGATTTTGCAATTGTGGTTGGCGGATACAACAGCTCAAATACATCCCACATTGTTGAGTTGTGTGAAGAAAAAATACCAACTTATTTTATTTCTTCTGAAGAAAAAATTATTAGTAATAAGTTGATAAAACATTTCAACATTCACCAGCATAAAGAAATTGAAACTGAGAATTATCTGCCGTCGAAAGATGTTGTTGATATTATTCTTACCAGCGGTGCAAGCTGTCCCGATGCTGTGGTTGAAGCAGTATTAAGAAAGGTTCATTCATTCTTTCCAAATGCAAAAATTGTTGATGAGGTGATTGATTATTTTCTCAAAAGTTAAATTACCTTAGAAAAAATAGTACACTTCTTATTATGTTAACACATCATTTTTTAAGATCATAAATTATTCTTTGCAAATCATAAAAATCAGTGTCCAATAGGATTGGTTTTATTTATAGCGTTTTCAAATTCTAGTCTTAATCTCTCAAACAAATCTTTAACAGTTGGAATATCATTTATTAATCCAACGCCTTGCCCGGCTTCAAGTTCACCCTCAACCAAATCACCTTCAAAAATTCCTGCACGTTCTCGTTTAGTTGCGAGTAATTCTCTAAGCTGAGTTTCATCCCATCCTTCATTTTCAGCTTTCATTGCACGGAAAGCAAAATCATTTTTCATCATCCTAACTAAGCCAATTTTCTTAAACGCTAAAGTTGTATCCTGATCACCAGAATTTACAATTTCTTGTTTATAGTTTTCGTGAGCAGATGATTCTACAGTTGCCGCAAAACGGGTTCCGATTTGCACTCCCTCAGCGCCAAGAGATAGCGCAGCCAAAATTCCTCTTCCATCAACAATACCACCAGCAGCTATAACGGGAATATTTAACTTATCAACCAATTGCGGAATCAAGCAAAATGTCGTTAGCTGATCAGCACCATTGTGTCCACCTGCTTCCACACCTTCACCAACAACAGCATCGCAGCCAGCTTCCTGCGCTTTCAATCCATATTTAAGATTTGCAACAACATGAACAACCATACATTCATTTTCTTTTAACAGAGATGTAAAAGTTTTTGGATTTCCAGCAGAAGTAAAAAAGATTTTAACACCTTCACTCAAACAGACTTTAACAAGTTCATCCGCATCTTTTCTAAGTAGCGGAATGTTTACTCCAAAAGGTTTATCAGTTGCGGCTTTACACTTTTGCAAATGTTCTTTAAGCAGTTCGGATTTCATCGAACCAGCGCCAACTAATCCTAAGCCTCCGCAATTAGAAACAGCAGATGCCAATTTCCATCCCGAAACCCAAACCATTCCAGCTTGAATGATTGGATATTCTATCTGCAATAGTTCTGTAATTTTGGTCTTCATTTATGTCTCAAGATTTCATTAAATAACACTCAAAAGATAGCTAAATCTCATTAAAGTTATTTTGTATATCATGAGGGGATTAGTTAAATTTGGCACTCAAAATCCATATTAGCATATTAAAAATCATAAAAAGGAATAGTAATACATGTCATTTTTCTTCACATCAGAATCAGTTTCTGAAGGGCATCCGGATAAAGTTAGTGATGCGATATCCGATGGAATATTAGATGCAATTTATGCACACGATCCATTTGCAAGAGTAGCTTGCGAAACATTTGTTACGACAGGTTTAGTTTTAGTTGGAGGTGAAATTACTACAAAAACCTACATCGATGTTCCAGCGGTTGTAAGACAAACAGTTGAAAAGATCGGTTACACAAAAGCGGATTATAAATTTGACTCTGAATCATGTTCGGTACTAAACGCAATTCATTCACAATCACCTGATATTGCAATGGGAGTAGATACCGGCGGTGCAGGTGATCAAGGAATCATGTTTGGTTATGCCTGCAATCAAACTCCGGAATTAATGCCAATGCCGATTATGTTTGCTCATAAGCTTGTAAAAAAACTTGCCGATATCAGAAAGAGAAATAATGGGTTGATGCCTTATCTGAGACCAGATGCAAAATCACAGGTAACGATTGAATATGATGATAATGGTAAACCACTAAGAGTTGATGCCGTTGTTATTTCTACTCAGCATGATGGTGATGCAAAGCAGAGTAAAATTAAGGCTGATGTAATTCAGCATATTATTAAAAAAGTTATTCCAGCAAAATATCTTGATAAGAAAACAAAATATTTTGTTAATCCAACGGGAAGATTTGAGATTGGCGGACCACACGGTGACAGCGGATTGACTGGAAGAAAAATAATTGTAGATACTTACGGCGGATGGGCGCCACATGGTGGAGGTGCATTTTCAGGTAAAGATCCAAGCAAAGTTGATAGAAGTGCAACCTACGCTGCAAGACATATTGCAAAAAACGTTGTTGCTGCAAAACTTGCTAAAGAATGTTTGGTGCAGGTTTCATATGCAATTGGTGTTGCACAGCCAATTTCTGTTTTTGTTGATACAAAAGGAACCGGAGTAATTTCTGATTCTGAAATTTCAAAAATGATTCAGAAAGAAGTTGATCTTACTCCAAAAGGAATTATCTCAAGATTAAAACTAAGAAGACCAATCTACCAGAAAACCTCAGCTTACGGTCACTTTGGAAGAAATGATAAAGACTTTACCTGGGAAAAACTTGATCTTGTTCCGATATTTAAAAAGTACTTAAAAAAATAATTCATCCATAATGAACTTTTTATAGATTATTTATTGTTCTGTTACTGTTGAACGATCAAAAGAAATTATTATAAAAAAAGAAAAGGTATAAATATGAGTGAAGTGCTAGATAAAAAAATTGATTTCTCATTAAAGTATAAAGTAAAAGATATTTCGCTGGCTGAATGGGGAAGAAAAGAAGTTGAATTAGCCGAAGTAGAAATGCCCGGCTTGATGGCGCTGAGAGAAGAGTTCAGAGGAAAAACTCCACTTAAAGGTGCACGTATTGCCGGCTGTCTTCATATGACGATACAGACGGCTGTGTTGATTGAAACATTAGTTGAACTTGGTGCAGAGGTCAAGTGGTCGTCCTGTAATATTTTTTCTACCCAAGATCATGCTGCTGCTGCAATTGCTGCGGCTGGAGTTCCTGTTTTTGCATGGAAAGGAATGAACGAAGAAGAATTTAATTGGTGTATTGAGCAAACATTATTTTTTGGTGATGAAACAAAACCTTTAAATATGATTCTTGATGACGGCGGTGATTTAACAAACATGGTTTTGGATGTTTACCCAGAATTAGCAAAAGGTATTAAAGGATTATCTGAAGAAACAACAACTGGGGTACATCGTCTATATGAAAGAATGGAAAAAGGAACTCTTCCTATTCCTGCAATTAACGTTAACGATTCAGTTACTAAATCTAAGTTTGATAACAAATATGGCTGCCGCGAATCTTTAGTTGATGCAATCCGCAGAGCAACAGATTTAATGCTTGCAGGTAAAGTTGCTGTAGTAGCCGGGTTTGGTGATGTTGGAAAAGGTTCTGCTGAATCCTTAAAGAATGCTCACGTTAGGGTTATTGTTACAGAGATTGATCCTATCTGTGCATTACAAGCAGCAATGGAAGGTTATGAAGTTAAGAAAATGGCAGATGCTGTTAAAGAAGCGGATATAATTGTTACTGCAACCGGAAACATGAATGTTGTTAATGAAAAACATTTCAAAATGATGAAAGATAAAACTGTTGTTTGTAACATCGGACATTTTGATACTGAAATAGATATGGCTTGGCTGAATAAAAATTATGGCAATACAAAAAACACAATCAAACCTCAGGTTGATAAATATACAATCGACGGCAAAGATATAATTGTTCTTGCAGAAGGTAGATTAGTAAATCTTGGCTGCGCAACTGGTCATCCCTCTTTTGTAATGTCTAACTCATTTACAAATCAAACACTTGCACAATTGGAACTTTGGAATCATCCGGAAAGATATGAAAATAAAGTTTACACTTTGCCAAAACATTTGGATGAAAAAGTAGCGAGATTGCACTTAAAGAAAATAGGTGTTGAACTTGATGCATTAACTCCAGAACAGGCAAAGTATATTGGAGTGACTGTAGAAGGACCATTTAAACCGGATTATTATAGATATTAAAATATTCTTAAATGAAAGAAAAGGACTCGCGAAAATCGAGTCCTTTTTTATTTTAACAAATTCTTCAATGTATCTTCAAGATTTTCAAACTTAAATTTATAACCACTATTCAATATTTTATTAACATCAATCCTCTGACTTGCAGTTACAACTTCAGCAGCTTCACCAACTACTAATTTTAATACAAATTGTGGGATGGGGAAGAGGGATGGACGATGCATAACTTTTCCCAGTGTCTTGGCAAACTCTTTCATTCTAACAGGGTTTGGTGATGCTGCATTTATTGCGCCTGTTAACTCCTTGCAATCAATTGCATGAATATAAGTATCCACAATATCATCTATATGTATCCATGACGCCCATTGTTTCCCGTTACCCAGCGGACCGCCAATAAAATATTTGAATGGAGTCAGCATCTGTTTAAGAGCACCATCTTCAAGACTTAATACCAGGCCGGTTCTAATCTGAACATTTCTAATTCCATAATAGCCAATCTTTTGTGATTCACTTTCCCATACCTCACAAACATCGGCTAAAAAGTCATTTCCCTTTGGAGAGTTTTCATTAAGGACGGTTTCGCCGCAATCTCCATAATATCCAATTCCGGATGCAGATATAAAAACTTCAGGTTTATTAGCGCAGGATTTAATTGCTTCAACTAAATTTTTTGTACTTACTTCTCTTGATTCTAAAACTGCTTTCTTAAAATCATCATTCCATCTCTTTGCAAAAAGATTAATTCCTGCAAGATGAATTACTGCATCAGCATTTTCTAATTTTGATTTCCATTGTTCAGGATATTGATAATTCCATTCAACAATATCCATAGCTTTTGGAAAAATAGATTTAGCTTTTTCTGCATCTCTGCTAAAAATGATTACCAAATCGTCTCTATCTATCAAAGCATCAGCGAGCTTTTTACCAATTAGTCCGGTAGCTCCGGTTATTATAATTCTTTTAGACATTGTAATCCTTTTTAACAATAAACAAATAAAAACAGGGTTCGTTCAAAAATAAAAAGCCCCGAATAAATCCGGGGCTTTAAAGACAAATTAAATCTTTAATTACTTAAGCAGAGTCATCTTTCTAACTTGAGTAAAGTTGTTCATCTCAATTTTGTAGAGATAAATTCCACTTGAAAGATTGCTTGCATCAAAATTAACTGTGTAACTACCTGCAGTTCTAAATCCATTAACCAATGTTTTAACTTCCTGTCCAAGCAAATTATAAACAGCAAGTTTTACATTACTTGCTTCAGGAAGGTTGAACTTTATAGAGGTAGTTGGGTTAAATGGGTTAGGATAATTTTGCGATAGTTCAAAATTATTTGGAGTAGAAATTAATACTTCAACTGCATCTGAATATTCAAACGTACCATTAAAATCAACCTGTTTTAATCTATAGCTGTAGTTTCCAGTAACTAAATTATTATCTGAGTATGAATAATTTTTAGCTTCAGATGTTGTTCCATGACCTGCAACAAATCCAATTTTTGTCCAACTGGATGAAGTTGATTTTCTTTCAATTTCAAATCCTGAGTTGTTTAATTCTGTTGCTGTTGACCAGTTAAGATTTACAGAAGTTCCATTTACTGAAGCAGCAAATGAGGTTAGTTCGACTGGAATAATCGAAGTCCAAACAGTCCCCATTCTAATTCCATCAATAATAATATTTTGTCCTGCATTATATTGACGCAGACTGATTGATCCCGGATCAATATCTGCAGAAGTTGTAGCATTAACAATAGGGCCGATTGTTGGTAATAGTGGTTCAGTAAGAGGAGCTGGAGCGCTATTATCAAATATATATAAAGAAACCACATCATTAAGAGCACCAGCCACAACTTCATATTTAGAAACTAAAAGTAATGTATCACCAAGACTGTAATCAAATGTTGTAAATAAAGTGTCGCTGCTTGCATAACTATATCCGACGGCTAGACCACCGGTACCATTAGTTTTTAACCATACTCTACCTCTAAAGTCAAAGGTATTATGTGGGTTAGGTGTAAAGTGGAAGAAATAACCTGTTGGTGCAGCATCAACTCTTAACATGAACGAAGCGTATACAGAACCACTAGTAGTAGATGGGAAGAGTTTATTAACATCTTCACCTGTGTTATCCATTAATGCTGCCAAACCAATTCCTGATGAAGGATAACCCGGAAATTCAAGACCAAAAGCATTAATAGTAATTGGATTTGTACCAGCACCACTATGTGCAGTCCAACCATAATTGGTTAAAGTGTCACCTGCCGGATAATCAAAATCTTCAATCCAAAAATCTTCAACAACTTCACCAGTAACACTCATTACTAATTGACAAGTTGCGAATCCTATTGATGCATATGTAACTGGGGTAGTTAATCCACAACCAGCTGAGGAGATATACGAAGGAGCTGTCTCTCCAAGACTATTGGCTCCGGGAAAAAATGTATTTCCATCACCTGTATCAGCAGGAATAGAAATCTCGACCACTAACTCTGAACCTGCAGGTGCCGTACCGGTTACAGGTATTTGGAAAAGCGATAAAGCTTGATCCGTTACCATTACATCTGCTGTCCCAATAAGTGTTAATGTGCCTGTTGGAAATACTAGATCTGTAGTGTAGAGATTTACAGTCATCGGTTGAACTCCACCTACACCGGCTGTTGCTTGTTCAATACCAAATTCAACCATTGTCACACCAAAATCATTTGTTATTCCAAAATCTGCAAGAATGAATGATCTCCAATATTGATTATCTGAAGTAATTCCACCATTAGAACAGGAAACTCCAGTACCTACCGTAACTGTAGCTGGATCTACGGAATGTGTAATTGTTGTTGCAAGAACACCCCTTTCAGATAAAGGAAGCTGCCCAAAAGTTTCAGAGGGTGAATTTGGGTTTTTTGAAATATCCTGTGCAATAATTAATCCTGAAATTGCCAGGAAAGAAAAAAGAGTAGTTAGAATTGTTCTCATAGAACCTCCGTTAGAATTGAATTATTAGAGTGAATTAAGAAAATTGATATAAATCCCGTACGATAAACTTTCATTGAAAAATATTTTAAAATGAATAAATGAATAATAATAAAACACAAATTGCCTAAAATCATTCTTTAAACCAAATTACCAATTCGTTATTTATAAATATTTTATAATTTAGGTTAAAAACAAAGTCCTTAATAAAAAAAATCGATCTTTATTCAAGAACGACTGATTATGCTCAACATTAGAACTAATTATTTAATAAATGTCATTTTTCTTGTTTGGGTGAATGAACCTGCTTCTAATTTGTAAGTGTAAATTCCACTATTCAAATCACTGCATCAAAGTTTATTGCGTACACCAACCTCTTTCGAATCATTTGAAAGTTTCCGGATTTCTTATCCTATGGCAATTGTTGAGGCGAGAATTACCAATATAAAGCTTAAATAAAATAAGTAAATTTTAGTCATAAAGATTGTTTCAAATTTTTGAGGAAAATAGTCTATTAGTATCGACAAATAAAGTACTATGCATAAATAATTAAGAAATATGTAAAATGCAAATTATTTTAAATCTTAACTTATTAAAAATAAATAAGTTAACCGATTCATTTAATCAATAAGATGAGACATAATTTCTATATATAGTTGTGATACTTGAAATCAGAGTAAAAATCACTTTTGTAAAAAATATTATATATTGTAAATATCAGAGATTATTATTACTTAAGATCAATCTTTTTAATAATCGTATTGAACTCTTAGTCCCGAGATGAATCTAACAATGAAAACACATCTGCTAAAAGAGTTTTTAGCTTTTCTGAAAATTTTTTACCTATATTTTCTATGAACTTATCCTTATTTTATCTAATCAACTTTATAATATATATTCGGGATCAGATGTTAGGATTTGTAAAAACAGAAGAAAAAAACAAATTTGATGACAATAACAATCTTCAAGTTGAGAGAAAAAGAAAAGAGAGAGTTTTTACGATTGCTTTTTCCATTATAGCATTTTTAGTTTTAAATCTAGCTCTTTATTTGATGACAAATTCTTTGTAACCCTTTCACTTTTATTCAATTTTTCTATGCAAAAAAATAATGTTTATATAGAAACATATGGCTGTCAAATGAATCTTGCTGATACCGAGATTGTACTTGGTATTTTAAAAAAGCAGGGTTATGATGTTACTGATAAACCCGAAGATGCTGATGTTGTGCTTCTTAATACTTGCAGCATAAGAGACAATGCTGAACAAAGAATTTATGGAAGAATTGGAAATCTAAAAACACTTAAGCAAAACAAACCTGAACTAGTGCTTGGTATTCTTGGGTGTATGGCAGAACGTTTACGCAAAGATCTTGTTGAAGATAAAAAAACTGTTGATCTGGTTGTTGGTCCGGACGAGTACAGAAGACTGCCCGAATACATTGATGTTGCATTAAATGGTGATAAAGGTATTGGTGTTAAACTTTCCCGCACTGAAACCTATGATGATATTGAGCCGCATCGAGAAGATGGACTTTCTGCCTGGATTTCTGTTATGAGAGGTTGTGACAAGTTTTGTACATTTTGTGTTGTACCATTTACACGCGGAAGAGAGAGAAGCCGATCACTTCAATCGATTATTACAGAATTAGAAAATCTTTCCGCGCGCGGATTTAAAGATGTAACATTACTTGGACAGAATGTTAACTCATATTTAGATGAAACATCCGTTACCGGCGAAGATTTTGCCGATTTACTTTCTGCCGCTGCAAAAGTTGATAGAACCTTGAGAATCAGGTTTAGCACATCACATCCGCAGGATATTTCTGATAAACTTTTATACACAATTGCAGAGCATCCAAATCTTTGTAATTACATTCATCTTCCAGTTCAGGCCGGATCAAACAGAATTCTTGAATTGATGAATCGAACATACACAATTGAACATTACCTTAACTTGATTGAGAAAGCAAAAAAAATAATTCCGGGAGTTAGTTTTTCGACTGATATAATTTCAGGATTTCCAACAGAAACCTGGGAAGACCATTTTGCAACTCTGGAAGTATTGAAGCAAGTTAGATACGATGGAGCTTATATGTTTAAATATTCTCCGCGTGAAGGAACAAAAGCATTCAGAATGGAAGATGATGTTCCCGAAGAAGTGAAATCCAAAAGATTGCAGGAAATTATTGATATACAGCATCAGATTTCTCTGGAAAAAAATCAGGATTTGATTGGTACAGAAGAAATTATTCTTGTTGAGGGCTATAGCAAAAAATCTAACGAATTTATTGCCGGTAGAACCGACACTAACAAAACAGTAATTGTTCCAATAAATGATCAAATAAAAACCAGCGATTATATAAAAGTTAAAATCAACAAGGCTACATCTGGTACATTGTTTGGAGATTACCTCTCACACATCCAGCATGAAAATGAAGGTATTGCTCTTACAGCATAAACAAACTAATTTGTGTTAAACAATTTTTAGTCTGTTACAGAATTATGAAAAAACATTTTTCGATATTTCTTTTTGTCATTTCAAT
Source organism: Ignavibacteriales bacterium (assembly GCA_038214015.1). GTDB lineage: Bacteria > Bacteroidota > Ignavibacteria > Ignavibacteriales > Ignavibacteriaceae > IGN3. Next base: position 11,934 of record JBBQSH010000052.1, read on the forward strand.
TTTATCATCTTCACAAATTTTAGCTCAGGAAGTTGATATTGTTCCTTACCTCAAAATGATTGAGCAAGGGAAAATTGAAGAAGTAAAAGGCAAACTACTAGATCTAAAAACTGATTATCCCAAAAGCTCTAATCTAATTTTTTTAGAAGGTGTTCTGACAGAAAACGGACAGGATGCCGTTGCACTTTATCAAAAATTAGTTGAAGAATATCCTAAAAGTGCTTATGCTGATGCCGCAATTTACCGAATCTATTCATACTATTTTGCTTTGGGATTATACAACACTGCTGACAAAAATCTTGATAAGTTAAAAAAAGAATATCCCGAATCACCCTACATAAAAATGGCTGCTGCTAATGTTGTTAATAATGAAGTAGAAGAGACACCTCAGCAAACCGGCGAAACTCCTGTGGAAAATGCAGATGCTGAAAAACAATTTTCTTATAGTGTGCAGGCAGGAGCTTTTACAAATGTTGATAATGCAAATTCACTAAAAAAAGATATTGAGAATGCAGGCATGGTATCTTTTATTCAAGATAAAAATGTTGCGGGCACGGTATTTAAAGTAGTTTACATTGGCAAGTTTGAAACGCGAAAAGAAGCAGATGATTTTCTTCCTATAGCAAATACAAGATTTAGAATTGCAGGCAGAGTTGTAGAGATAAATCAGTGAAGATTAAATTTTTAGGAACAAGCTCCGCCCAAACTTCTCTTAATCGTTTTCACTCATCTTTTCTTATTTCATCTTCAAATCATAATTTGTTAGTCGATTGCGGTGATGGAATTTCAAAAGCGATTCTAAAACAAAATATTGATTTCAATTCAATCGATTCAATTTTAATTTCTCACTTTCACGCTGATCATTATTCCGGTTTACCATCTCTTATAACTCAGATGAAATTATTATCAAGAAAAAATGATCTAACAATTTTTGTTCATTCATCTGAAAAGATTTTTTTGGAAGATCTTATTTTTCATTCATATTTATTCAGGGAAAGAATGACTTTTGATTTGAATGTTATTTCATTTAATGAGGAGAATGAAATTAATGCAGATGAGAATTTTAGTTTTATTTCAAAATTGAATTCACACTTAGATAAGTACAAAAAATATGATCAGCAAAATAAATTAGGTTTTGCATCTTTAAGTTTTCTCTTTAAAGATGATGAAAACTCAGTTATCTATTCGGGAGATATTGGAAGCGAAAATGATTTATATCTTTTCAATGAAAAAGTTGATTGGTTTATAACCGAAATAACTCACATCAAAATAGAAAACATATTTAAACTCCTAGGCAAAATTGAACCAGCAAAATTAATCTTAACCCACATCGGGGATGATTTTGAAAAACCAATAAATGATTTTCATCAATCTTTACCTGAACATCTAAAATCTCGCATTATTATAGCTTTTGATGGGCTTGAGTTAAATCAATCTACCCAAAAACCTCTTTAATAAAACCCTACTTTGTGCTATATTTGTCATACAATTTTTACAAATTGGCAGACAAATCTTAAACTATTGAATGACAAGAGAAGAATTTAAAATAATAAATGGCATAATCGGTAAGACCAAAGAGATTAACGACTTGGCTGATATCATTATGCAAGTTGCACAATCTGATATTTCTATTTTAATTTTTGGTGAAAGCGGAGTTGGTAAAGAGATTTTTGCGAAGGCAATTCATGCTCACAGCAATCGTTCAAACAAACCAATGGTATCTGTAAACTGCGGTGCAATTCCGGAAGGTATAATTGAAAGCGAATTGTTTGGACATAAAAAGGGTTCGTTCACGGGCGCAGTAGAATCCCGCAAAGGTTATTTTGAAATTGCAGATAACAGCACATTATTTTTAGATGAGATCGGCGAGCTTCCACTTACAACTCAGGTTAAATTATTACGTGTACTAGAGAACAAAGAATTCATGAAACTCGGTGCTGAAACTGTCGTAAGAGTGGATGTTAGAATTATAGCGGCAACAAATAAAGACCTGCAAAAAGAAGTTGATGCAAGAAGATTTAGGGAAGATTTATTTTTCAGATTAAAAGCAGTTTCGTTAAACATCCCTCCGTTAAGAAAAAGAAAACCGGATATTGAAGAACTTGCAAAACATTTTATCAAAGGCTATGCTGAAAACAATAAACTTTCAGTTCCTGAAATAACATCTGGAGCTATGGAAATTTTAAAAAACTACACTTGGCCCGGCAATATTCGTGAATTAAAAAATACAGTTGAAACAGCGATTGCACTTAATCGAGGAAAAAGTTTAACTGAAGAAATGTTTGCTGAGTTAAGAACTGATTATGTTGATTACGATGATCAAAGAAATCTGCCTGTGTTCCTCAGAAAATCACCAGAAGATGCTGATAGGGAATTGATGTATCGTGCTCTTTTCGAAATTAAAAAAGATATTATGGAGTTAAAAGATTTAATTGTCCATAGATTTAATGTTGATGATTTTAATCGAAGAGAAAAAGATGATGATGTTCTATCTATAAGAGATCTTGAAAAAGATGCAATCATAAAAGCTTTGGATAAAACAAAAGGGAGTAAACGAAAAGCCGCTAAATTGCTGAACATAAGCGAGAGAACTTTATACAGAAAATTAAAAGAATATGATATCATTGATTCGCAATAAAAATAAGATAATACTATTCTCAGTTTTGAATCTATTATTTGTAGGATTAATTGCAATTAATTTTACTTCGTGCTGTGCGTATTCTTTTACCGGTGCATCTGTTCCTGAACATTTAAAGACAATTGCGATCCCTATTGCAGACGATAGAAGCGGTTCAGGCGAACCTGGTTTAAGAGAGGATTTAACTCAAACATTAATAGAAAAATTTATTAATGATAACACGTTGCAGGTTTCAGAACGAACATCTGCAAATGCACTTTTAGAATGTTCTATCGTATCACTTAATGATGCCCCTGCAATTGTTTCTGCAGGTGAAGATATTACATCAAGAAGAATTACAATTGGGGTTAGAGTTATTTATCGCGATTTGGTAAAACGCATAACAGTTTTTGAAAAAACATTTTCTAATTATAGTGATTATCCTACAAGTGATCCTATAAACGGAAGACAATCAGCAATAGATGCTGCGATAGAACTTATTAGTGAAGACATTTTGTTAGATACAGTATCAGGTTGGTAATTAGAGAGGATTTTTAATTTTAATGGAACACGTAGTTTTAATAGGATATTTTGTTTCACTTTCAATTCTATTTTTATTTGGATTGCATGGTTTTGTAATGATGTACTATCACAGAAAGTATGGTCATAAAAATCCTGTGCCCGATAGTGAATTTAAACCTGATAAACTGGTTACTATTCAACTTCCGCTGTACAATGAGATGTATGTTATAGAAAGATTGATCGATTCGGTTTGTGAGATCGATTATCCAAAAGATAAAATGGAAATTCAGGTTCTTGATGACTCAACCGATGAAACTACTGCAATAGTTGCTAAAGTAGTTGAAGAAAAAAAGAAATTAGGATTTGATATCTCACATATCAGAAGAGGATCACGCGAGGGATATAAAGCAGGTGCGCTTAAAGAAGGGATGAAGATTGCTAAAGGCGAGTTCATCGCCATATTTGATGCTGATTTTATTCCACAAAAAGAATTTCTGAAGAAAACACTTTCATATTTTACAGATGATAAAGTTGGGATGGTACAATCACGGTGGGAACATCTTAACGGCGATTATTCAATTATAACAAAAGCGCAGGCACTTGCTCTTGATGGACATTTTGTAATTGAACAAACAGTGCGTAACAACTCCGGTTTCTTTATAAACTTTAACGGAACAGGCGGTGTCTGGAGAAAAAAATGTATTGAAGATGCAGGCAACTGGCATGCAGATACATTAACTGAAGATCTTGATTTAAGTTATCGTGCACAGCTGATTGGATGGAGATTCGTTTTCCTAAAAGATTTTACATCACCTGCAGAATTGCCATCTGAAATTAACGCACTTAAAGCCCAGCAGTTCCGTTGGACGAAAGGTGCTGTAGAAACAGCAAAAAAAATTCTTCCTTTAGTTTGGAAATCAAAGGTTCCGTTAAGAGTTAAGCTTCAATCAACTTTTCATTTAACCAACAATTTAGTTTTTCCTTTTATTCTGCTTGCTGCAATTCTAAACGTTCCGCTGATTTTTATAAAGAACAGTGGTGCGCACGAACTTTACTTTGCAATGATGTCATTGTTTGTTCTAGCATTCGTAAGTTCATTTTTATTTTATCTTTACTCGCAAAAAGATATTTATACAGATTGGCGAAAACGAATTGTACTTTTTCCGTTGTTCATGGCTGGCAGTATGGGGCTTGCAGTTAATAATTCCCGAGCAGTGTTTGAGGGTTTAATGAACAGGAAAAGTGAATTTGTTCGAACTCCAAAATTCAAACAGGAAAGTGATAAAGACACTTTTGTTGGAAATAAATATTTAAATAAGAAACTTGGTCTTTCTGTTTTTGTTGAAGCTGTGCTTGCGGTTTACTGTTTTCTTGGAGTTTTATCTTCAATCTATTTTATGGAGTTAGCTTCAATTCCATTTCAAGTATTATTTACTTTAGGATTTTCGTTCATAGCTTATACATCAATCAAACACGCTTACGCAACAAAGAAAATTTAATGAGCAGTAATTCATTCGATGCATTCAATCAGAAAGTAAGTTTAATATACGAGTACAACAATAAGTCTCCTTTGTTTGCTCGTGTTGCTGAAAATGAAATCGAAAAAAATAATATTGATGAAGCAATAAAAATTTTAACTAATGGCTTATCCAATTATCCCGATTTTTCTGTTGCATATTTTTTACTTAGTAAAGCCCACACAATAAAAGGTAATTACGGACAGGCATTAAAATTTGTAAAAAAGGGAAGTGAACTTATTCACTCTCCCAAAACTTTTGATTATTACCTTCGCGAGATTGATGCAATAAAAAAACAAAGACAGCTTTTTAATGTTTCCCGCTGGGCGGATTCTGCAAATGAACAGTTTTCAAACTTCAATTCCACTCAGACAAATAAAACTGAGAACGAAAAACCTGCTGAGAGCATTGAGGAAACTCTAAATAAACTGACTGCGGAAATTGCAGGAGCTACCAAAACGGTTAGGGAAGCAAAAAAGAAAATAGAAGAAACAAAATCAAAAAATTTTTCAAACAACGATTTTATCGTTTCTGAAACTCTGGCTAAAATTTACATAACCCAGGGTGAATTTAAGGAAGCAATTTCTGTTTATAAAAAATTGAAAATTAAAAATCCTGATAAAGAAATTTATTTTGATTCTAAAATTGCCGAACTAAAAGCTAAGTTAAGTGCTTAAGAAATATTATGTGATCGTCATATTCTATGTTTTTCGGAACTTAATTTTTTAACTTAAACATTGTCATTCCCTTGCAAACGGGAATCCAGAAATCTCAACATCAAATAGATTCCCACTTTCGTGGGAATTACATACAAATGAAATTATTTATCATTAACTCTAATCATGCAGCAGTCGTTTTCCTAAGACTCATTTTACCTGCATACTTTTTTATTACCTTTGTACTATGATTGATACAGCTCAAAACAAGGTTTTACCACGTAAATTCTATATTCGACCTGTTCTTACGGTGGCAAAGGAGTTGCTTGGTAAGGTGCTAATAAAGAAAGACGCGAATCGTGTTTTAGCCGCAAGAATTATTGAAGTTGAAACATACGATGGAAAAATTGATAAAGCAGCACACACTTATATTGGTAAAACAAAGCGTAACGAAGTTATGTTTAATGAAGGCGGATATTTTTATGTTTACTTTACTTACGGTGCTTATTTTTGCTGCAATGTTGTTACAGGAAAAAAGGATCATGGTACTGCAGTTTTAATTCGTGCTGTTGAGCCTTTACTCGGAATTAATAAAATGATTGAAAATAGATTTGGCAGAAATTTGAAATCTGAAAAAGAAATTTATAATCTAACAAGCGGTCCCGGAAAAGTTTGCAAAGCTTTTGGAATTAATAAAGAACATTACGGTTACGATTTAACAAACAGTAATATTTTTATTGTCGATCAACCTAAGCTTAAAAATAATAAGATTGGAGTTTCTAAAAGAATTGGAATTACAAAATCTGTTAGTTTGCCATGGAGATTTTTTGAAATTGGAAATCCATATTTATCAAGATGAATAAAGAACCCAAAAATATTTTAATTGTTCGTACAGATAGAATCGGTGATTTGATTTTAACTCTACCTTTAGCGGGTTTAATTAAAAAGCAATATCCAAATTCTAAAGTTTCTTTTCTCGTTCGTGAATACACAAAAAATCTTGTAAATAATCATCCATTTGTTGATGAAGTAATTGTTCTTAAAGAATCTAATGGAAATGTACCTCTGTTTGAAAATGTAAATATCATCAAACAGAAAAAATTTGATAACTGTATTGTTGTTTATCCAAGATTCAAAATTAGTCTGATTGTTTTTTTAAGCGGAATTAAAAATAGAATTGGAACCGGCTATCGCTGGTATTCATTTTTGTTCAATCAAAAAGTATATGAACACAGAAAAAATGCTGAGAGACACGAACTTGAATACAATGTTAATCTTCTTGAAAAGTTTGGAATAAAAAATACCATTGCAGAAAAAAATATTAGTTACGATTTAAAGGTTGATGAAAGTTCTTTACAGAATGTTATCAAAATTCTTATAGATGAAAAATTTGATCTGCAAAAACCAATTATTATTGTTCATCCCGGCAGCGGCGGAAGTTCAATTGATTTACCGGTTAATAAATTTGCAGAGCTTGTAAAAAAACTTGATGATGATAATTTTCAAATCATCTTGACCGGAAGCAAAAACGAATTTGAACTTTGTGAGAAAATTAAATCATCAAGTAAAGTAAAAAATTTTGCCGGCAGATTTAATCTTGATGAACTAACTGCCTTGATTTGCAAATCAGCAATGTTTGTTTCTAATTCTACGGGACCGATACACATAACGGCGGCACTAGGCAAATATACCGTTGGGTTTTATCCCAAAATTGTTTCCTGCTCTCAGGAGCGATGGGGACCTTACACAAACAAAAAACTTGTGTATGAGCCAACAATCGATTGCAAAAATTGTACACGTGAGCAATGCGAAAAATTGAATTGTATGGATTCGATCGATATTTCCAAAGTGTACAGCGATATTAAAAATGTTCTAATTAAAATTTAAGGAGTTGTAAATGAAATCATTTATTAAAATAAAATCTATAAATGTCTTTTGGCTTATTCTTTCAATTATATCATTGCAGTCATTTGCGCAAAAGAGTGATGAATTTAGAAAGGTTGATAACAATGCTTTCCGTGAAGGCGAGAAACTTACATTTGATGTTAAGTACGGTTTTGTAACAGCAGGCATTGCAACATTTGAGATTCCAAAAATCAAAAAAATCTCCGGCAGAGATGCTTACCACATAACATTTGAAGTAAACACTGTTCCAACTTTTGATAATTTCTTTAAAGTACGCGATAGATATGAATCATATTTAGATGTAGAAGGAATGTTTCCGTGGAGATTTGAACAGCACATACGCGAAGGAAAATACTCCAGAGATTTTTCTGCATTCTTTGATCAGAGAAAAGGTAAAGCAAAAACAAGTGAAGGACAGTATGATATTCCTAAATATGTAAACGATATTGTTTCTGCTTTTTACTATGCACGAACTTTGGATTATTCAAACATGAATGTCGGAGATAAAATTCCATTAAAGAATTTTTATAAAGATAAAGTTTATGATCTTGATGTAGTGTATCACGGTAAAGAAACCATTGAAGTTGCTGCAGGAAAGTTTGATTGTATAATTGTTGAACCGCTTGTACAGGAAGGCGGATTGTTCAAAAGCGAAGGCAGCATTCTGCTGTGGATGACCAACGACGAGGCTAAAATGCCGGTGCGTGTAAAAACAAAAATAGTTGTTGGTGCAATCAATTCAGATTTAACAAGTTACAGTGGTGTTTACGGAAAGTTAACGTCAAAACGGAAATAATTATCTCTTTTGTCATTAGGCTGTCTAAAAAGTCTGTTTTTATTTGTCATTCCCATGAAAACGGGAATCCAAAATACTTAAAATAAAACGGATTCCCACTTTCTCCCGAAGGGATGCCTATGGCAGTGTGAATGACAATTCTGTACTTTTTACTTTTGAGACAGCCTCATCTCTCCCCAATAAATTTATTTATTTGACAGTAGCAAATTATTTTCCCAAAATAATTATTGCTAAAAGTAGATTTTTAAAATCATTTTTTTTAGTTTGCAAATGAGGGTTGATTTTTAGATCATTTTCAGAAAAATCTAATCATTCAATTTTAACTTTTTATCATATTAATTTTTTCTGGAGGCTAGCATGAAAAATTTTGGGTTACTGAT
>JBBQSH010000053.1:0-20124 GCA_038214015.1 Ignavibacteriales bacterium
TTTAATGTATAACTACTTTGCGACTTAGCGTCTTTGCGCGAAATTGTTTTTATTATCTCACGCAGAGACGAAAAGCCGCTAAGATTATTTTAAAAGTATCATTTTCTTTGTTTCAACATAATCTCCAGCTTGTAAACGATAGAAATAAATTCCGGATGCAGAGTGCTTGATACTTGATTCTGTTCCACCCAGTGCGGAAAATTCCACCTCATAACTTCCGGCGGATTTGTATTCATTTACTAATATTGCTACTTCATTTCCTAATACGTCATAAATTTTAAGCTGCACTCTAGACCCTTCGTCCCTCGTCTCAGCTCGGGATGACGAGTTCAGGGTGACATTCGGTACTGTATAACTTATTGTAGTTCTTGGATTGAATGGGTTAGGATAATTCTGAAACAACTTAAATCCAATTGGAGTAACATCTGCAATTTCTTCAACATCAGTCGGGATATTCATATAATCCAATACTCCGCGTAATAATGCATTTGCTGTCGAATCATAATTTCCAGAGGTTGAGCACGATGGTCTATACTTGTCTTCGTATGTTAATGCCATAATATTTTCTCCGTGATTTAACCAACACCAACTTTCTGGATATTGTAAAGCTGTGCCCGAAGTCCAGCTTACAAAATAATTGAAAGGTTCAATTGCATTCGGGTAATAAGATCGAACACCATTAATAAAATTCTGTTGTAATGTTGCGTAGGTTGGAGAAGTTCCGTTTTCATGATGATAAACAAAATATCTTGTACATAAAGAGGATGAATGCATATTAAGCATAACTTCAATTGGATTTGGTGAAGACATTAACTGTGTAAACCTTGCTTTTAAAGCTGCAACTTCCGGTTGATGCGGGAATGTATTCCAGTTTGCTTCAAGATCAATATTGTTTGCATTTCTTCTTGGCAATCCTAATTCAACACCATCGGGATTGTACATTGGTATTACATAAAAGACACAATTTGCTCTGGCTGTTTGAGCAAATTCACTCTCAGAAAAAAGAATTTTTATCATTTCATCCGTTACATAAAATCCTTCTGTTTCCTGCGGATGCGTTCTTGCGTGGATATGAACAGTTCGTTTGCCTGCAACATTATTCGGATCGCTGGAAATTGTTAATTGCCACAAAGGTCTTCCCTGAACGCTAAGACCGATTGAATCAATCTTAACATATTCACTCATCTGCCAAAGTTCAAGATCAATTAATAAACTATCATAACTGTAACCCATATACTCAGGAGAAATGTATTGACCTAAATCCGAATCATCCATAGGAAAACTGCACTTATCAAATTCAACGGTGTTACCGTTTACAATGTTTGTTTCTTTTTGAGCATACGAAATAGATGGGATAAAAAGCGAAAGGAGAAGAATAGTTTTTATTAACGTGTACATCTTAAGCCAATGAAATTGTTGATTTAAAAATACGGAAAGGATTTGTTATATGCAGATAAAGAGATAAAAGTGGAGGCCACCTTGAAGGTGGACTCCACACTTTTTAATACCAGAAATGTAATTGCAGCACAAAAGAATCATTATCAACAGAAGGATCTTCCAAAACTAATCTGTACTGAGGACGAACTTCTATAAAACTGTATGGATGAAATTCAAATCCAAAAACAAATCTTGAGGTTTCGTCTGCGTCAACATCAGCATTGTAATCAATTCTATCGTAACGAACAATTGCTTCAAGTCCGGTTAAAATTCCATAAGAAGCTTCTACCATAAGCATATTAGATTTTACATCCGATGAAGAAAGATCATTTGCAATATCGTATTCTGCAAGCAACGAAAATTCAGCATAACCAAATCCGAAAAATCCGCCATACATATTTGTGTTTAAAGTTTCTTGTGTATTCTCAAGTTTTGCGGAAGCATAAGAACCGCCGAACATCAAACCAACTTCTCCAAACCGCGGAGTAACTTCTACTCGCGCTGTGTATGTTGGATCCTTTGTGTAGTTGCTAGTAATATCCGAAAGATTAGAACCTGCACTGGCGCTTGCATAGAGCCAATCATCAGTAAAAAATCCAACTTCAACTCCGGCTTCTCTGTAAAACTGATCAAAAATTAATCCTTGTCTTGTATAAGCAGTATGGTCATCTATTCTGATTCCATAATTTGGAGTGTACACACCAGCTTTAATATAGCCATTGCCCGGAAGAATATTTGCAACCCCAAATCCTTCCCACAGATCATTTACAAAATCATATTTACCAACAAGATTAATTTGTTTTGATAATGCAAAGTTTGTGTGAAGTGCTGCAGTCATATTTTGGAAATAAGTTCTGCCGCTTGATTGTGAGTATATGTATTGTGTTCTGTAATCAAGTCCGATAGAAATGTTATTGGATATTCGTGGAGACATAATAAAATCTTTATCACGTGCAGAGATCATACTTAAAGTATTTTTGCCCCAATTCCATCCGCCTTCATTTCTAATTAATCCTCCACTTGGATTGTAATGGCAGTCGCTGCATTTATCGCCAAGCTTAACTGCAAATCTTGGCAATGCAAATGAATCAAATGAAATTGAACATAACACAAAAAACAAAAACGTTAGAATTAGTTTTTTCATATTGCTCCTTTAATTGTTAGTTATTCTGTTGTGAATATCGTAAGTAGTGTTATAACATACAAACATAACTTTAATATTTTACTATAAGTGCAATCAGATTAGAATAGGGGACAAGTTAACGTGGAAGTTTTCAGTATGCGAATAGTTATAAGGATGAACATAAAACAACTGAAGTTACGCAAAAATTTATTTTAACAGTAAAAAGATTCCGATTTGTCATTCCCACGAAAGTGGGAATCCATTTTTTAATTTATTTTGCCAAATGGATGCCCGCTTTCGCGGGCATGACATACAGCTTTAACGATTTTGCGTAACTTCAGTAAAACAATTAAGCAATTTGACAATAAAAATATTCTCCAGTATCCTGCATCAAAAATCCAGAATCAAAGTCTTCTTGCAACTACAACAGTAGATTTTATTGTTTCAACAATTCCTGAGTTATCATTTAATGCTTCGAGAAAAATGATATAAATTCCCATTCGCAAAGCATTGTTTTCATCATCAAGCCCATCAAAAATAACAGAGCCACTTGAACCGCTTGCTTGATTGTTTACTAAAGATCGAACAAGTCTTCCTTTGCTGTCAAATATTTTTATTCGCACCTGCGCAGTTGCTTGAAATAAATTGTAATTGATAACTGTAAAATCTTCAAAGCCATCATTGTCCGGTGAGAATGGATTTGGATTAACGGAAATGTTTGCTGATTGATTTAAATTTTCCGCAAAGATGCTGTTTTGATTTCCGGGTGTTCCGCCAAGTGAATTTACAGAAGTACTCCAGTTTAACGGATCATTTCCGTTTAAATTTGGATTAATCCTTTCTAAAGATTTTCCCTTTGTTGATGCGATGTTTCGGTTGTTCCATTTATCACTGTAAAAAACAGAATCGATAACATTTCCACGTACATCTTTTAGTAAAATGAGTTCTCCTGTATTTACAAGTCCCAGACTTGTAACACCAAGAATACTTTTATTTTCATATTCAAACAGATTGTAGTTTGTTAATGCTGAAGAATCAGCAATCAAAACAAAATATTGCTGCGGCGGAATTACAAAACTTGTTTCAATAAGTTTATTAATATTTCCATTTTCATCCTCAAACTTCCATCCGCCAATGTTTATGGGAATGGAGCTTAAATTAAAAAACTCAACATACTCACTATTATTCGTTTCAGGATCATACATGATTTCATTAATTAGTAGAGTGTTTCGTTCATATGATGGAACATTATTGATTGAGTTTTCTTTACCGGGAGTGCCTCCATTTACATCAAGCGATGTAACCCAATTTGTGCTGTCGTTAGTTTCTGTAGTTAATGAGATTCTTTCTAAAGAAAATCCTTTTTTTCCACCCCAGCTTGACCGATAAAACAAACTATCAATAATTCCATTTCTGAAATCATAAATCACTACGCCATCAGATGTGTTCCCTAAACTTCCAAAGTTTGTATAAAAGACTTTAGAACTTGTATTTGGATGTGCTGAATTAAATGATGTGTCTTTAGCAACAATAAATATTTCATTTGCTTTGACAAACGCATCATTGTTAGTAATGAAATTTTTGGTCGGTACTGAAAGCACATCACTAACAAACCAGTTTTTAAGATTGACTGAATCTGAACTTACATTAATAAATTCCACCCATTCAGGTTTTCCATCAGCAGGATTGTACATAACTTCATTTATTTTAATTATGTTCGATTCAAATCCAGGCTCAATAGGTTTCTCAAAATAATTATTAAGTGTATCTTCATCAGAAAAAAAGATAACCCTTACAGCAGTTAAAATTTTATTTTGAAGATTTTGCAATTGGGAAGTTGAAGTTATAGAAATAGAATCACTGGAATTTAGGTTAGAAGAATTAACTGAACTTAAAAGAAAATCTACAACTTGGTTTGAATCAGTATCGATATAAAATTCTGTTACAAAGTTTTGTGCAGATTGACTTCCATTATTTTTTATTTTAGCAGTGATAAAAACATTTTCTCCAATGGTTGGAAATCTTGGAGAGAAAGAAATATCGACAACGGATAAATCGTATTCTTTAGGAGTTATGCTGTTAATTCTTCCCGGTGTACTTTGCTCGACATCAAAACTGCTCAACCAATTAAATTGATTGTTAGATAAATTACTTGTTGAAATTCTTTCAAGTGAAAATCCATTTGTGCCGCCCCATTGATTAGAGTAGAAAACAGAATCTATTGCAATTCCACGATTATCTTTTATCACAACTCCATCCTGATCATTATTAAAAGAGGGGAGCGAGATTTCTAAAATTTCTGATGAGATAAATCTGTGATAATTTATAATTGATGAGTCCTTTGTTAACACCACATAACCATTTGCGGGAATTATAAAATCATTTTTAATTGTTGCTTTTACGGGAGTTGTAACAACATCCCATACAACCCAATCTTTCAAATTAATGTCAACATCAGAATTGTTAAACAATTCAATCCACTCAGGTTCACCACCAAACGGGGCAAACATAATTTCGTTAATTACAATTGTTTGATTTGGAAAACCTGGCTCAATGGTTTTGTAAAATGAATTGTTAGTTGTGTCTTGATCTTGTACAAATAAAACTTTTACATAAAATGCTTTTTTATCTTGAAGATTCTCAACTACATAATTGAATTGATAAGCTGAAGAATCCAGGCTTGCAAGATTTAAACTCGCTGTTGATTCAATTAATAAATCAGGGATTGAATCCAGGTTTGTATCTTCAAACAATTCAATTGAAAATTGTGCGGAATTTTTTCCAATGTTTTTTATAGATGCTGATATTTTAACTGTGTCTCCAACGAATGGAAATTTTGGCGTGAAAAGAATATCATCTGCAAGCAAATCAAAATCTTTTTGAGTAACAGAATTGTAAGTTCCCGGTGTAGCATTAAAAATACTTTTTGAGCTTCTCCAATTTGAGGAATCTGTTGAAGAAAGAGTAACATCAACTCTCTCTAAAGATTTGTTATTACTCCCGCCCCAAGAAGATGAGTAAAAAAGTGAATCAATAATTCGATTAAGAGAATCAAGTAAAATCACTTTATCATTTGTATTATTTAATGTTGGAAAAGCAGCTAATACATAACCGGAATTAATATTGTAGTAAGTAAAAATTAGAGTGTCTTTTGCAATTACAAAAAATTCATTAGTATTAATAGTAACTGATTGTGTTATTATTTTAACAGTATCAGAAGCATCAGCAATTTTATAATTTTTTAGGTTTATTGACTTGTCACTTCTGTTATAAATTTCTATCCATTCCGGCTGCGGCGAAGTTGGAGCATACATAATTTCATTAATAACAATGTCATTTCTTACTTCGTTGATTGATACACCGGGTATGTTTTTGTAAGAAAAATTGTTTGTTGTATCATCATCTAGGGCAGCATCAACAATTGCAATGAAGATGTTTTTTCCATCAACAAAATCTGTTGTGATAAAATTGAAAGATGAACTATCTCCTGGATTAATCATCAAACCTACCTGAGATGAAATCAACTCAGATTGCTGCGCTATTGAATCAGCATTTAAATCTCTATAAAGGTTAACTGAAAAATTTGCGGAGTTATTTAATCCGATATTTTTTACAATAACATTAAATAGAATTTCGTCACCAATAATTCCAAAATCATTTTCACTTTTGAATGATGAGATGGTTAAATCATTATCTTTTGGTGTAATAGAGTTTACACTGCCGGGTGTAGCTTTATTATTACTTATTGAACTTCCCCAGTTTACAGGATCATTACTCAAAGCATCAGCAGAAATTCTTTCTAAAGATTTACCCCCAAAATTTCCACCCCATGTTGGCAGGTATGAAACAGAATCTATTTGTGTTTCTAGTGGATCTTTAATTACAACTGCATCGCCAGTATTGTTAAGTGAGGGAATGTTTGTAATAATTATTTGTGAAGGTACATTATAGTAGTTTAGTATACTTGAATCTCTTGAGATTACTAAATAAGAATTTGCATCAATTAATTTATCTTGGTTTGTTATTGTAACTGTTGTTGACGCATCAGATAGTTTCCAATTTTTAAGATTGATTGAATTTGAAGTTGTGTTAAATATTTCTAACCATTCCGGCTCACCTGAAGATGGTGCGTACATAATTTCGTTAATTACAATATCATTAAAATTATTTCCCGGTGGAGAAACAGTAAACTGTTTTATTAAAATATTATTTGTGAGGGATTGATCTTCAGAAAAATTAACTCGCGCTATTATTTGATATAAATCTACCGGAGGGGAATTAAGCATCGCAGTTGCATCAACGGAATCATTTGGGGAAAGATTTGAATATGATTGATTAAATATTCTTTCACCAATATCCGCGATTGAATCTTTATTAACATCATTAAAAATTTCTAAAGAGAAATTTACTGCACTTAGAATTCCTTTGTTTTTAATTTTTGCGGTAATTGTTACATCGTTTCCAATAATAGGATTTGGAGGTGAAAAAGTAAGTGAACTTAATTGTAAATCATAATTAGTTGGCGTAACCGAATTTGTAAATCCCGGCGTACCATTTGTTACAAGTGAGTTAGCCCAATTTGTTTGTAATGAGTCACGATTTAAAATTTTCTTCTCATCAGAAATTGCGGTTGAATTGTTGGCAGAATAGAAATAATAATCTGTTGTATCGTTAACACCATTTAATAACCATAAAGGTCTGCTTGTAGTGTTTGCCATTCCTGATGCACCGAAAGAGTTATCCGCAATCTTTAATATTAAAGCATTGGCAGGAATAAGCGCATTATAAATTCCTGTAATGATGTCATAATCATTTTCAAATATAACTGCATAAGAGTTAGGCGGAAGAATTGTACCAAAACCTGCATCAATTAATTGATCGGCATTTGCAGTGTAGTATTTAATTCGATACGAGCTTAAATCAACATACTCTGTATCACTAAGATTATAAACTTCAATAAATTCATTAGCTCCGGTTGGAGCATTGAACATAACTTCAGAAAAAATTAATAGTGTATCGGATTGGGAGTATGTATAACTTAAAATTAAAAAGGTGATGAGAGATATTTTTTTAATCATCTTAAACCCAAAAAAATATTTATTAAAAATTTAATATTTATTTTATTTTGAAGGAGGCTCTTTAGAAGCTATTGCTTCAAACCATCTAGTAGGCAACGATCGCAAAATTTTTGCACCCAAAGTTGTTTGCCACGGAAACTCAATTATCCTTTTATCCCTCTTCAATCCATTTAATATAATTTTACTGCCTTCTTCAACACTCATCAGGAAAGGCATCTTAAATTCGTTTTTATCTGTCATATCAGTTTTAACAAATCCTGGTTTAATAGTTACAACTTTAACATTATACTTTTTAAGTTCAATCCTTAAACTTTCTAATAAAATTGTAAACGCAGCTTTGCTTGCAGAATAAAAGCCGCTTTTGGGAAAACCTTTACCATCACCAAGACTTGAGATTCCAACAATCACTCCACGTTTTTCTGAAATAAATTCAGGCAAAAGCTGCTCAATACAATAAACTGCACCAAGTACATTTGTGTTAAAAGTTTTTTCTGCTTCCTCAGATTTATAATTTAATACACTTGATCTGAATGCAACACCGGAGTTAAGAATCGCGATATCAATCTTGCCAAAATCTTTTTTTACTTTAGAAATCGTTTCTGCAACTTCAGCTTTATTGGTAACATCGCATCTATAATTATGTATAATATTTTGATCTTTTAAATCATTAGTCAATGAATCTAAAAGTTCTACTCTTCTTGAAAGCAAAGCTAGTTTTGCCCCTTCGATTGCTAAGTCCTTTACAAGTTGATATCCGATTCCTGATGAAGCTCCGGTAATCAGAATAACCGAATTTTTGAAATTCATGATAAATCCAAGTTTTAAGATGTGGCAAATAATCGATTTGGAGGATTAAAATCAACTGAACGGTAAATAAAATTTACAGGTTTTGTAAGAAGTGCTTAATAAAGATTAAAATCAAGTTGCGATAAAAAGAATTTTTACAGTATATTTTGGCACAATAATAGCAAAAATTATTCCAATGCCATCTGATAAAATATTTGCAATAAATGACGTTTTAGTCAGGGACGAGATAGTAGAAATTCCCTTTTCCTGCGATTTGAAGAAATGTAAGGGTGCATGTTGCACTTTGGAAAGTGAGCTTGGCGCGCCGGTTACAAAAGCCGAAATAGAAGAGATTGAAAAAATATTACCCATTATAAAAAAATATCTTTTACAGACTAATATTGATGAAATTGAAGAACGCAGTTTCTACGAAACAAAAGACGGCGAAATGATGATCGCAAGCGTAAACAATCGTGATTGCGTTTTTTCGTTTTGGGATAATGGAATTGCAAAGTGTGCAATCGAACGCGCTTACTTTGACGGCGAGGTTAAATTTAGAAAACCAATTTCATGTCATCTTTTTCCGATTAGAGTTTCAGATTTTAGCGGTGATGTTTTACGATACGAAAAATTCAGTGAATGTGCGCCCGCATTAGAAAAAGGGAAAGAAGATAATATCACTATCGCTGAGTTTTGTAAAGATTCTTTAATAAAATTATATGGGGAAGATTGGTATAATAAACTTATGAATTATTCAGGTAGATAAAATGCTTTCACTCAGTCAAAGGCTTACACAGAGCCAAAAACTTTCGCCGCAACAGATACAGTATCAAAAACTTCTGCAGTTAAATACTCTTGCGTTAGAACAGAGAATTAAAACCGAGCTTGAGATGAACCCTGTTCTTGAAGAAGAATTGGAAATGACTTTAGAGCAGGATGATAAGGAGAAAGACTCCGATTCTGAAACTGAAAAAGAAGACGAGTTCTCCGATAAAGATAACGAAGAGTTTGATCTTGAAGATTATTCTAATGATGATGATTTTGATCATGAAAAAATAAACCGCAGTGCAGATGAAGAAATTTACCAACCCCTTGCCCCGCAAAGAGAATCTTTAAGTGAACATTTAACCGATCAATTGAGATTACTGAATCTTGAAGAAAATCTTTTCATTCTTGGTGAAGAAATAATTGGTAACCTTGATGAAGACGGATATTTAAAACGCGATCCCGCAGAGATACTTAATGAACTTGATATGTTCGATCATATTAAAATAGATGCTCAAACAGGGGAAGATCTCTTAAAAAGAATTCAGAAATTTGAGCCGATTGGTATTGCTTGCAGAAGTTTACAGGAATGTTTAATAGTGCAGCTTCGTGAAAGTAAATCTGATCCTTACACAAAATTTCTTGCAATCAAACTTCTTGAAGAACATTACGATGAATTTACTAAACGCAGATTTGATCTGATTAAACATCGAATGAATTTTACAGATGAGAGCTTACGTGATACGGTTGCACTGATTCAAAGTATGAATCCGAAGCCAGGCGAAGGAAATATTTCCTCGATGGAAAGTAACCAGGTAACACCCGATTTTCTAGTGGAAAAAGTTGATGAAAACTGGATTATTACTTTGAACGATAGAAGTATGCCGTCGGTTACAATCAGCAAACATTATTTGGAGATGATCGATTCTAACAAACGCGGAAAGAAAAATCCGCGCGAAAAAGAAACTTATAAATTTTTAAGAGAAAAATTTGAATCAGCTAAATGGTTTATCGCCTGTATTCAGCAGCGTCGTGAAACTCTGATGAAAATTATGCGTGCTATCTTGGAAAGACAATATGAGTTCTTTGAAAAGGGTCCAAAACTTTTAAAGCCAATGATTTACAAAGACATTGCTGAAGAAATTCAAATGGATATTTCAACAATCAGTCGTGTTGTAAACGGTAAGTACGTCCAAAGTCCCATGGGTATTCACGAATTAAAATATTTTTTCAGTGAAGGTTTATCTACTGATTCCGGTGAAGAAGTTTCGAACAAACACATTCGTGAAAGATTAAAAGAGATTATAGAAGCAGAAGACAAGAAAGCACCATACAGCGATGATAGGCTTGCAGAACTTCTTAACGAAGAAGGTATTCACATTGCAAGAAGAACAGTTGCAAAATATCGCGAACAACTAAAACTACCTGTAGCACGTTTACGAAAACAAATGATGTAAATGAATTATTTTCCCAGGATTATTTTTATAAATTTAAAAAGTTATTTCTGCCATTGGCATTCCTTCGGAAGAAGGGGTCTTCGACCTGCCTACCGGACAGGCAGGCTGAGAAATCTTCTACTCTTTATTCAAACAGATTTCTCTCCCGATGAATCGGGATCGAAATAACATCAATTATGGATCTTCAAAAAATACTCGAAGTAATTATTATAGTTTTTCTTTTTACTTTATATGGATTTATCCATTCAGTTATTGCATCAGAAAAAGTAAAAGTATTCTTTAAAAAAACATTTGGCAAATTAATCGCCTTCTATCGTTTAGGCTATAATGTTTTTGCACTTATTGGATTGTATCTCATCTGGGATTTAGCCCCTCATCCATCTTTACAAATTTACAAACTTCCACCGCCTTATGATTATCTGGTTTTAATCCCACAAATTATTGCTCTTGCTGGAATAATCTGGTGCTTCAAATATATCTGTTTTAAAGAGTTTATTGGATTAAATCAAATAGATCGTTATTTAAGGAATGAATATTCTGAGAATGATTTAGATGAAAACTATACATTGCGAATTGATGGTCCATACAAATACAGCAGACATCCCATTTATTTTTTCTCAATTATTATTTTAATGTCTAGAGCAGAGATGAGCTTGTTTTATCTCACAATGTTCGTTTCGTTTACGGCATATTTTTACATCGGTTCATACTATGAGGAAAAGAAAATGGTTAGATTGTTTGGTGATGATTACAGAGATTATCAAAAGAAAGTACCAAGAATATTTCCTTATAAAATTTTGCAATAGTCTGTAGCTGTCATTCCAGCGAAGGCAGGAATCTAATATATTAATAAGAATTAAATATTGAATTTGAAAAGAAAGAATTAATTATGAAACAAAAACTAAGATCAACAACTATACTCGGAATTTTACATAATGGAGTTGCCGCACTTGGTGGTGATGGTCAGGTTTCGCTCGGTAATACAGTTATGAAACACAATGCAATGAAAATTAGAAAAATTGCAAACGGTAAAGTGCTCTGTGGTTTTGCCGGGGCTTCTGCAGATGCATTTACACTGATGGAAAGATTTGAAGATAAACTGGAGCAATATCGCGGTAATGTTAATCGTGCTGCAGTAGAACTTGCAAAAGATTGGCGTACGGATAAATATCTTAAAAAATTAGAAGCAATGCTTGCTGTTATTTCTAAAGATACTGCTCTTGTTATTTCCGGTACCGGAGATGTAATTGAACCGGATGATAAAATAGTTGCGATTGGTTCAGGCGGAATGTATGCACTAGCTGCTGCGCAAATGTTAAAAAAACATAGCAAGCTTTCTGCAAAAGAAATTATACAAGAAGCTCTTAAAACCGCATCTGATATTTGTATTTACACAAATGATAAAATTAATGTAGAGGTTATAGAATAGATTATGGAAAAAAAATCTTTTGATATGAAATTATTTACTCCTTCTCAAATTGTTAAGGAACTTGATAAGTATATAATCGGGCAGACGGAAGCTAAACGTGCCGTAGCAATTGCAATTCGTAATCGATGGAGAAGACAGCAGGTAAAAGATTTTCTTCGTGAAGAAATTATGCCGAACAATATAATTCTTATTGGTCCAACCGGAGTAGGAAAAACAGAAATTGCACGCAGACTTGCAAAACTTTCCCAAGCTCCATTTGTAAAAGTTGAAGCTTCAAAATTTACAGAAGTTGGATACGTGGGAAGAGATGTTGAATCAATGGTAAGAGATCTAATAGAAGTTGGTGTTAATCTTGTAAAAGCAGAAAAAGCTATTGAGGTTCAGGCTAAAGCAGAAGAACTTGCCGATGAAAGAGTGCTTGATATTTTAATTCCACCAGTTAAAAAAACTAAAACAGCACCGGTAATTCAGGATGGTGAAGAACAATCTGCAAACGGCGAAGAGAACGAAGCGTATCAAAATCAAAAAACACGTGAATGGATGAAACTTAAAGTTAAAAGTGGTGAGATGGATGATAAAATGATTGAGTTTGATTCGCAGGCACAATCGTCAATGGGTATGCAGGTACTTGGCCCGTTTGGTATGGATGATATGGGGATTAACATCCAGGAAATTATGGGCAACATAATGCCTAAGAAGAGAAAGAAGCGAAAAACTACTGTTAAAGAAGCAAGACAAATTCTTGCGCAGGAAGAAATGCAAAAACTTATTGATATGGATGTTGTACAGAAAGAAGCGATTGAAAGAGTTGAAAATTCCGGGATGATATTTATTGATGAGATTGACAAAGTTGCAGGAGGCGGAAAAGGACAAGGTCCCGATGTTAGTCGCGAAGGTGTGCAGCGTGATCTTCTCCCGATAGTTGAGGGTTCAAATGTAAACACTAAATACGGCGTGGTAAGAACCGATCACATTTTGTTTATTGCATCTGGAGCTTTTCATGTTTCCAAACCATCGGATTTAATTCCTGAGTTGCAGGGAAGATTTCCAATACGTGTTGAGCTTAACAGTTTAACTGAGGATGATTTCGTTCAGATATTAACAACTCCACAAAACGCTTTGCTTAAACAATACGGCGCACTTTTAGAAACCGAGGGTGTTAAATTAAGTTTTAGTAAAGATGGAATAAGAGAAATTGCGCGGATTGCAACAGAGGTTAACGAACAAGTAGAGAACATCGGCGCAAGAAGATTGCACACAATACTTACAACTTTGCTTGATGAAATACTATTTGATGTTCCCGATAAAATTCCATCAGACACAGTTAAGATTGATGCAAAATTTGTAAAAGATAAACTTGAAAGGATTGTTAAAGACAGAGATTTAAGTAAGTATATTTTGTAGAGACAAACCAACAACTTTATTAAAGTATAAAAATGTATGTCATTCCCGCTTATGCGGGAATCCATACACTCTAAACAAAATTGATTCCCACTTTCTCCCAAAGGGATGCCTATGGCAGTGGGAATGACAATCGAACAGACCTACCTTTGGTTTAACTCAATTTGTGAACAATCAGCAAATAATAATTTCTTTACTTTCCAATAATCATTTCTTAAGTTTGCTTTAGCATTTACATTATGAGAGGTTTTTTATGAGAAAGTTAGAGCTACTTTTTGTTTTAGTTCTTTTAATCTTATTTCAATCTCTTGTTTCTGCACAAAATGTCTCGCCGCAGTTCTCTGAATTAAAGGGAATGGAGGATGCACAAGGCAATACACATCTATTTTATAGAATTTATAGTTATGAAGAAATACAACCTTTTGGTTTTTATGAAGATAATTCTTTGTATCACCTAGATATTTATGATCAAATGGATACTCTATTCATTAGAGAATCTGGCAGTGATATTTCAGCTCATATCTATTTAAATGATTACAAAATCATAAACTTCAATCCTATGCATTTCATCTATGCAGGCACTGCTTGCGGATATGAATGTTCTCCATTTGCATACAATTCGAATTATGGGTTTATTTTTGATGATGGTTCTTGGGGTAATAGTTTTAAAATTGGAAATGGGCAAAACCCAGATTTGATTTATTATGGATTAAGTGCTTGGATAATGGATTCAACTATAACTACTCTTCTCAGTAATGATGGCGGACTTAACTGGGATACTTTGTCATCAAGCAAAATATTCTTGTCAATAAATCCTTATGAAAATCAAACTTCTTTTTATTCAGGTAACTTAGATTCCAAAGTTTACAAATCCTCTAACGGAGGAATTAACTTTTATATTTCTGATACTACTCAGAACTATATTTATTTTGGATTGCCTGATTTTTATTATGACATTAATCAAAATCATATTTATAGAAATTCCATTCGAGGTAGTACAGATTATCCATACTATTTAGCTGTGTCGTCTAATAATGGCGAACCATTTTCCTGGAGTAATAAATATTTTAGCAACAATCCTATTTTCTTTTCAAACGACACATCACAATCAGGTGCAATTTATTTAGCTGATGGAAAAAGAATATTTTTCTCCGCTGATTATGGATCTACGTTTAATCTTTACAAAGAATTGGATAATCGAATTGTTGGTATTTATAAAAAGCCAAACTCCGACAAACTTTATGCTGCAACAAAATATAATCTCTATGAAATTACAAATGATTCCATAACTATAATTAAATCACTTCCAATCTCGGAAGAACTATTGGCATACTATCCGCTTTCTGTAGGGAATTATTGGATATACAAGATGGAGATTTGGGACAGTTGGCCAATTATATCATATTCAGAAGATACTTTTACCAGAAAAGTTGTTTCAAAAGAAACACTAAGCAATAACAAAGAATACTTTAAGATTGAAGAAACATATCACGGCTCAGCATATACAAATTATGTATATGAAAGAGTTGATTCAGCCAATGGACTTGTTTATAGATTTGATAATGAGTGCTCAAATCCTGATAGTGAAAAAGTGATTGATAATTTAACATCTGAACAGGGTGATAGTTTATTGATTCAAAGATATACAATGTGCTGGGATTCTATATTAACATTATTTTCTGCCGCAGGTAGTGAAAGCATATTTAATGAAAATAGGAATTACAGGTTATTTGAATATAATTGGCTAATGAGTTACAATTATAAATTAGCGCAAGGCTTAGGCATCCATAATATAAGATGGGGATATGATTTTGGATCCACAGATTTCTTATTAAAAGGATGTGTAATAGATGAGATTATTTATGGCGATACAACTTTAACTGATATTGCTGATGAAAATGAGTTGCCAAAGGAATTTTCTCTGTCACAAAATTATCCTAACCCTTTTAATCCAAGTACAGTTATTAGCTATCAGTTGCCGATTGCTGGTGAAGTAACGCTTAAAGTGTTTGATATTTTAGGAAATGAAGTTGTTACTCTTGTTGATGAATATAGAGCTGCCGGAAGTCATGAAGTTGAATTTAATTCATCAACCATCAAACATTATCCATCTTCCGGGGTTTACTTCTACCAATTAAAAGCCGGAAGTTTTGTTGAAACTAAAAAAATGGTGTTAATCAAATAAGGAATTAGACGTTATGAAAAAAATATTAATCATAAGCGTTTATTTATTCTCTCTGACTTCAATTTATGCTCAATGGGAAATGAGATATCCAGATATTCCTTCCGATTTTATAAACTCCCTAGTATTTACTTCCGAGCAGAATGGGTATTTTGTTAATGAAGGCGGAGGTGTTATCCAAACTACTGATGGCGGTATGACGTGGAGTCTTAAGGACTTTTTTCAAGATCAAAACCTATATGAAATAAAGTTTATTGATGAGCTAACAGGATTTTCTTATGTAACTAAGAATGTAATATATCCCGGGGACATATCTTTGATTTATACAAATGATGGCGGTAATAATTGGAATGAATCTCAGACAGCACTTTGGGGTGCATTAACTTTTCTTCCGATCTCAGAAAACAGAATGATTCAAGCTACCAATTACAGCATTCAGACATTAAGTAATTTTTATGGAAATTGGCAAACAACTTATAGTATTCCTACATTTTTAGCTGGTGATTCTCTTTACTACCAATGGGAAGAAACATTTGGAAGCATTTTTGAATTTGATTTACTTAATAACGGTAACATACTGGCAATAGGAAACAGTTGGAATGCAAAGTTCTACAACCAATTATCAGATTCTGTTTCATTTATTTTGCGGAGTATTGATAGTGGAGATAGCTGGGATACTCTTTGGTGTGATTTACCTTTTGAGTTAAAGACAATCTCATTTATTAATGATCAAGTCGGATGGATTGCTGGAGAACAAAATAGAATTTATAAAACGATTGATGGCGGTTCAAATTGGACCTTACAATATGTTGATAGTCTTTTCCAATTTTGGCCAATAATAGAACAAATATTTGCTCTAGACGAATTGAATATTTTCTGTAGCACTCTTGGTGGATTTATCCACTCAACAGATGGCGGAATTAGCTGGCAGTCAAGTTCATTTCCAGGATATAATTCATTAAAGGTCTTTTTCAAAAATCCTCTTGAAGGCTACGCATACGGTAGCGAGTTATTGAAAACAGCTGATGGCGGTATTAGCTGGAACAGAGTCAGTCAATCAATAAAAGATCAGATTATAAAAATAGATTTTGTAAATACTCTCAGGGGATGGGCTTTAAGTTATGATAAACTATATGTAACCACGGATGGTGGCTTTAATTGGCAGCACCAGTTTTCTTATAATGGAGGCATTTATGATGAATGGGGTTTAGAGTTTGTGGATTCATTAAAGGGTTATATCATCGGTTCAGAACAGGCATATGCAACCATTGACGGTGGAATAACGTGGGATTCAATAGCCATAGCAATTGATGAAAAATTTTTTGGTGGTGATGTTGACTATTATAATTCACAACTTGGAGTACTCTGTAATATCTATAAAGAATCTGTTCCGGGTTCTAACGTGTACGATATACCCGTTGTTTTATTGACAACTGATGGCGGTTCTAATTGGATTAAAAGAATTTATACAATAAATGCTGAATATGGCGGATTCAAAAAAATAAAATTTGTCGATCCCGAACATATTTATGGAATAAATTTCAGAGGTTTGTGGCTGTCAATTGATACAGCAAAAACCTGGCAGAAAATATCCGATGAAAATTATTTTCTTGGATCATCAAGTTTTGATTTTATCAATGGGAATGATGGATGTTACAGTGATGTTGGTTACAATTTAAACTTCACTACTAATGCTGGCGTTAGCTGGATGGATTACGAGCTATCTAAATATTTATTTGTAAATGATTATCAATTAGTGGATAAAGATGTTTTTGGTGATTACCGGATATTTGCAGCTGGTAATGACGGAAGAATATTAAAGTATATAATTGATAATTTTAGACCTGACACTTACCCTCAAACTTATACTTCAGCAGATCTTCATTCTATTTCACTATATATGGAAGATAGAACACCTCATCTGTGGGCTGGTGGTGAAGGGTTTTCAATTTTACATAGTGTTACGGAAATAGTGAGTGATGTTGATGAAAAACAAAATATAGTTGTAAAAGATTTTACTTTATTTCAAAACTACCCAAACCCATTTAATCCAAGCACCACAATTAGCTGGCAGTCACCAGTGGGCAGTTGGCAAACATTAAAGATTTATGATATTCTTGGGAATGAAGTTGCGACACTTGTAAATGAATACAAACAGGCGGGAAGTTATGAAGTTGAATTTAATCCAGCATCTAGTATCAAGAATCTAGCATCAGGTATTTATTTCTATCAATTAAAAGCCGGAGATTATGTTCAAATGAAAAAGATGATCCTTCTAAAATAATTGAATATTTAGCACTAAACATTAAGCATTAAAAAAGCGATCGTTTGATCGCTTTTTTTGTTAAACTTTTTCATCATAAGGACAATGGCGGCAACCGCTTCCGCAACAGTAGCCGCGTTTTAATAAAAACTCGGCAGTTAAAACTGCAAATCCAGTTTCGGGATCAAAGTAAATATCATTATTCTCATCTATAGCATCTTTGTGCAGTTTAATTATCTCATCGTATCTCGGATAATTTTTATTCAATCGTGAAATCTTATACAAACTTTCTTTTGATCTTAATTCCGGCATAGGGTAAATAATTTCCTTCAGTGTTTTTTCAAATATAAAAAAGAGTTTCCAATGTTTAGCATCACCTTATATAATTTCTAATTACCATTTATCAGTATATAACATTGATTATTATAAATAACTGTTAAATGAGATTTGTGTTTAATATTTTTGTAGGAGAAACATTAAACTAAAATCTGCAATATTGATGAATCTTTACTATGTATAGTTTTTCTATACAAACAGATAAAAAAATATACAGAGTAGGAAACAAAGGTTTATAAATGTATTGTAATCTAACAAGTTCTTGGTATAACAATTGAGCAATTCAAAAAACACAAATTTTTAAACAAAATTTTTACAGGAGGTTAAATGTATTATAATAAATTACTAATTATTGTCTTAGCACTGCTTTTCTCACTACCTGTCTTATCTCAGGATGATTCAACAAAAACCGAAGATGAATGGGATTGGCATTGGGGCGAAATGGATGACTGGGAAGATTGGGTTGCTGATTTTGGGTTTAAGAAATCAAGACCAGCTATTTCATTTCAATATGGATTAGCAAATATGAGCAGAACAGATATTCAATCACAGTTTGTTGATCCTAATCTCTTAGAGTTAAAGTTGGGATATATTAAAAATAGAGATGCCTGGGGAACTGATTATATAATCAGGCACAACTATAAGTTTATTTATTTAAGTAACGAATCAAATAAGCTCGCAGGCAAAGAAGCTGCAGGAACTGAAATTGAATCAGATATGTGGCGCTACGGTTCTGGATGGTCAAGCGGATATGGATATAAGCTTGGTAAAAGTTCTGCAATTATTCCATACTATTCCTACACATTAAATTGGTCTAATATTAATTTTAATTATCCGGATGCGCTTACTGATACAAGCCAGGATGTACAGACCTTAAATCTTTATGATGAATCATTTAGATTTGGTACAAGCACTGAAGGCGGCGTTAGAGTAAAAATAATCGAAAACCTTATGCTGGATGCAGGATATGAAAGATCAATTGTTTTTCAAAGACACTTATTCTGGAAATGGGCAGGCAGTGCATTAATTGAAGTTGCCGCACAGGGTTTGCTGGATAGCTTTATAAATGAAGTGTTTGAATCATCTCCTGCCGCCGGACCCGTTGTAAACTTTTTATTAAAGAATGCTCTTGCTTATGGTTTGTATGAACTCAGACAAGATGAAATGAACTGGCCATTTGGTGGAGAGCCGCCTATAGCTTACGATCAGTTTAAGTTTGGGCTGACATTTGTTTTCTAGATAGGATCTAAAATTATAAACCTAATTCCTTTAAGGAATTGGGTTTATATAATAATCTTCACTCAAATTTCACTTTTATATTCACAATCTCAGAACTGCTTCCTGTTCTTACTGGCGGTCCCCACGTTCCTGCACCAGATGTTACATAGTAATGTGTATTACCTTTTTTCTTGTAACCCCAGCTTAATTCGTAAATCATACTTGTAATTATATTAGCTGGCCATATTTGTCCGTGATGTGTATGACCCGAAAGCTGGAGATCCATTTCATTTTGCTGAGCTTGTTCTAATTTAAATGGAGTGTGATCTAATAAAATTTTCGGATAGTTAGCGGGAATATCTTTTACGATTTCTTCTAATGATTTTCTTTTCTTACCTGTAAATTGAATCATTGAAATGTCTTCTCTTCCAATTACATAAAAGCTGCTGTCGATTAATTCATATCCATCGCGTAAAAATTTTATTCCAAACTTTTCCGCATAGCTCACACACGATTCAACTTCATTAATGAATTCGTGATTACCATTTATTGAGTATACTCCATATTTAGCTTTTAGTTTTCTAAATGATTCACCGATTCCTCGTTCATCTAAAACTTTTGCTTTATCATCAACAATATCACCGGCAAG
>JBBQSH010000054.1:0-20124 GCA_038214015.1 Ignavibacteriales bacterium
TTCCTTAACTAATATCCGTTTCGAGATAAATAAAACATCAGAAATAACAATTGGCGTGTTTGATGTGTTGGGAGTAAAAATAAAGGATTTAATAAATTCAGAAACTTATTATCCAGGTATGTACAATATCCAATGGGATGGCACAGATGATAACTCAAACGCCGTTTCATCAGGTATTTATTTTTATCATTTCAATAACAAAGAAAATAAAATTTTAAATAAAATGATCTTACTAAAGTAATCTGTGAGAGGGAAATAAAATGTTTGTAAAAAAAATAGTCTGTCTCGTTTTATTTTAACAGTGATGGCATTTTCTCAATCATTTGATATCGGTTGCGGTACTAATGAATCTTATTCGTCATTGGACCAAACTCAAAGAGGTGGACGTTGGCTAACTGCTTCTGGTGAATTAAAAGTATTGGTGGTCTTTGCCAAATTTTTGGATGACACTTCACCACATCCATATTGGCCCACTAATGGCTTCCCAGAAGAGATGGGAACTTTTATTGATCCAAATCAACAAATAAATTCGGCACACTTTCTTAACTTAACAAATTATTTCAAACAAATGTCGTATTATAATTTTAAAGTTACTGGTACAGCCGTTGGTGTAACAACACCTTATCCTAAAAGTCATTATATCCAACAAGGGAATACTTATCCAAACAGGGCAATGGCAAATAAAGATATATTATTGGCAGCGGATGATCAGGTTAATTATAGTGAGTTTGATAGTTGGACTTATGTGAATGATTATGATCAGGACAATATACCTGATGGTATTATTGATATGGTAATTGTGGTTTGGAGAGGAATTGGTATTTACTGAAGAATGGTCAGGCGAAGCATCTTTAGGCTGGGGTGAAGAATTTAGAGTTGAAAATAATCAAAAAAAAATAAGAATGGGTTATAAAGGAAATCCAACTAATGGCTCTTTAGGTTCCGGAGTTACAATTCACTATTGGGGAGAACGCACTCCTGAAAGAAATTTTAAAGTCTGTGTACATGAATTAGCTCATTGGTTAATTATGGACAATCATCCTTACAATGAAGTTAAATATCAATTTTGGGGTATGCTTACTTTGGGCGATCAAAGTATTTGTGCAAATTCATTCGAAAGAGAAAAATTAGCTTGGTTAAATCCTACTCCGATTGAGGGGCCAATCCTAGCGGCTCCTTTAAGCGATTTTGTAACTACACCAGTTGCGTATAAATATCACCCAAACAACGGATTATTTGGTGAGACATATTATTTCGAAAATCACCAAAGGCTTAGTACTTACGATAATATTACTAGCAATAGTAACGATAAGGGTATATTCGTTTTGCATCTGCAAAATTATCTTTACGTAGGCGATTGTATGCGGGTTTTATCCTCAGATGGATTTTGGAGCTGGGAATCACCATACACCACAAATTGTTGGAATAGTAGTTTACCAGCTTTTTATAGAACAGGTGTAAATAGAAATGGTTATGGCCATCGTGATAAAATACTATCGGATAATAATCAATCGAGTTTTCTATATGCTTTTGTAAATGATGATAACCAGGTTGAGTGTAATGATTGGTTGCATGGATATGGTTTCAATAGTTCGTTCACTCTTAATTATAATGATATTTTTTCTCCCTGGAGTAATCCCAGAGCAAAAACCTGGAATGGGCAATTAACAGATTTTATAATGCAGGTGAATAATAATGATCCAATTATCACAGTAAGTTTTGGAACGCAAAATGCAATAAATGCAAAACCCTCAAAACCTCCACTTGGTGCTTTTCACGCTGGAGACGGACCGATTTATTATGGGTGGGCATACTTAGCATGGGGTGCGGATTATTGGGATGGTCAACCCATTGAATCTGATATAAATTGGTCAGAGTTACAACGAAAGATCGGAGATTATGGTTCTTGGCAAACTGTTTATTCCGGTCCAAATAGACATTGGTCCGATAACAGTATAATCTACGATCCAGGAAATGGTAATATTCCAGTATATTTCAGAGTGAGAGTTCGTGACAATCAAAATAAATGGTCAGTGTGGTCAGACGAATTTGATACCCGCGCTTTCTTTAAAGAAAGTAATCAGACTGCAGAGAAAAAACAATTCAATCAAAATATGGTACCAAAAAGTAATGAACTTTCAGCAAACTATCCCAATCCATTCAATCCAAGCACAATTATAAACTATATAGTTAAAGAAGCTGGTTTAGTAAAAATAAAAGTGTTTGATATATTGGGTAGTGAAGTTGCAGAGTTAGTAAATGAAAGTAAAGAAGCAGGTAATTTTGCTGTTGAATTTAATGCAAGTGAACTGCCAAGCGGAGTTTACATTTACACAATGCAGGTAAATAACTTTAGTTCATCACAAAAAATGCTATTTTTAAAATAATTCTAATCATTTAAAAATGTAGAGACACATTTCGATGTGTCTCTACAATATTTGCGTAATAGTATCTGTTAACTCAGCAATAATAAACTGATAGTCATTCTGTGAGACTTTGTGCCCGTTTCTATCCAACACATAAAATGAATCCACAATGTCATCTCCCTTAGTGGAGATTCTTGCGAAGTAGATAATCAATCCAAGTTGATTCATTTTGTTTGTTACGTGATATAAAAATCCTAAACGATCAGGCGAATGAACATCTAAAATTGTGTAACGATCATGTTTTTCAAATGTTATTTTAATTTGCCCGCTTCGCTTAAATAATTTGTTTTCAATTCGCCACCAGCGTGATTTTAACTTTGCAACCTCCTGGTGAAGTTCTAAAAATCCATTTATAACTGAATAAAAATCCTCTTTTATCTTTTCATATTTGTTTATATCAACCCGTTTGTGAGACCTGAAATCAGTAACGAGAAAGGTGTCTATAACAATTCCGTCTTTACGGGTAAATATTTTTGCCGAGTGAATATTAGCATCGTTAATTGCCAAAACACCGCAAAGTTTTGAAAGCAGTGAAGGAAAATCTTTTGTGATTATTGTAACGTTTGTAAAATCACTTAACTCTTTGAATAAAACAGAAATACTGTCTCCTCTTTCAATTTCCTCTACATGCAAAGCAATCTCTTCATCATTAAAATGATTAACATATCCCAAATCATCGTGTAAAGAATCAAAATGATCCTGTACATTATTTTCTGTGATCTTAACTGAATGTTTTGAAATATCCTTTGGGGCAGAATAAATTATTGAGTAAAGTAATTCTTCGCCGGAAATTTTATCCTGAATCATCGCTTTGCTTTTACGATAAAGTTCAGAAAGCAATTCTGCTTTCCACGAGGTCCAAACAGCCGGGTTAACAGCAGAAAGATCAGCGTAAGTTATTAAGTAAAGTAAATCAAGTTCTTCAATCGTATTAAACCTTGATGCAAAGTTGTTAAGCGTTTCCGGATCATTTAAGTTTCTTCTGAATGCAACTTGTTCCATCATCAAATGATTCTTTACAAGAAAACACACTTTGTCAATTTCTTCTTCATCATATCCAAGTCTAACCATAATTGATGAGGCCATTTCTGCGCCGATAATTTCGTGCCCGGATATATCAATCGGTTTTGCAATATCGTGCAACAGCAATGCAAGATTTAATATTTCTTTATCTTGAATTGAGTTATAAAGTTTTCCGAATAAAGAATTTTCATTGTAAAGTTTTTCAAGATTCTTAATAGTAATTAAAGTGTGTTCATCAGCCGTGTAGCAATGATAAACTCCGTGCTGCATAAATCCGTTAAGATCACCAAACTCAGGAAGAAATGCACCAAGCACACCCAGTTCATTCATAATAGATAAAGTTGCACCAACATTACGTGGAAATTTTAGAATCTCGCGAAAGAAAACTGATGAATCCGGCTGCGACCAATTATTTTCTTCTGCATTTTCAGTTGCATCAATTATTATAGTGCGCAGATGATCATCAAAACCGGCGTTGTGATAAGCACGGTAATAAAACACTCTAAAAATATCTGAGAGTGTTAGCGGATTTTCTTTTTTAAGAAAAATCACTTTACTCTTTATATAAAAATCTTCGTCAAGATCGTAGGAAAGAGAATCGGGGACTGGATTAACATATTCAACTTTAAATTTTTTAATGATCGAATGACTAACACGAAAAATTATATTTGCCGCAGCAAAATAGTTTTTCATAAAAGACATCAAATCATTTTCTTCATATCCATAAATTGAAGCAAGTTTTATCTGATTTAAGAATTCAAACCGATCTGTTTTAGATTTATTTGTGATGTGAAGAAGATGGCGAATGGAAAGAACTAATTTATAACTTTCAAGCAAACGCTTACATTCAGCAGCGGTTGTAAGTTTATTTTTCTTTAGATGATTTATAAAAATTTCTGCCTGGGTTAATTCGTGCTGAGAATGCAATAATTGTTTATTGCTTATCATCATCATCCATTCAATGGATTGAAAATCTCTTAAACCGCCAGCAGACATTTTAACATTTGGTTCCAGCATTTTTGGCGAATCACCATATTTTTCGTGGCGCTGTCTAACATCTTCAACAAAATTTGCAAGCAATAATTTTTTCGAATTATCATTTATTGAATCAAGAAGTGTATCATTCCATTTATTATAAAGCACATCATCACAGCTAATAAATCGTGTTTCGAAAAACTGAGTGAATGTGTGCAGGTCGGTGAATAAATATTTATTAATGTCAGATAATTCGCGTACCGTGTGTGAAGCTTCAATTCCGCCATCCCACAAATTTGTAATAACCTCTTTTATATCTGAATCATCTTTTTCTATCGATTCAGAAATTATCATCAAATCAATATCGGAGTAAGGAGAAAGTTCACGTCTGCTGAAACTGCCTGCAGATGCAAGTGCAAAAGAAAATTTTTTATCAGCAAGTATTATTCTGATTGTATCTTCAATAAGCACACTATAGTTTTTACTGAATACAAACGCATCGGATTTGCCATCGTATTCCGCAAACAGAGTTTCTCTGTCTTTAAGAAATCCTTTTTTTATTTCAAGCAAGCGAAGCATAAATCTTTAATGCAAATTTGTAATAATTAAATTATTAGTAAATAATTCAAACTTATTCAGAAAGTATGGATATGTGGATGCATTATTATATCTTTCACCTTTAAATCATGCAACCATTCAATCTCGTTTCTTAAGATTTTTGGTAATTAATTTTTAAGAAATTCATTATCATAATCCTCGTCGAACTCATCGTCGTCATCAAAATCCCAATAATCTTCATCTTCATATTCAGCTTCTATAATGGAAGAAATACCTCCGCGCGTATTAAACTCTGCAGTAATCAGCATCCATCTTGGCTGAGTAACTTCAACAAGATCATCAAGAATTTTATTTGTAACACTTTCAAAAAATATCCCATCGTTGCGGTAAGATTGCAGATAGAATTTAAAAGATTTTAACTCCACGCAAAGCAAATGGGGAATGTACTCCATCGTTATAGTTGCAAAATCCGGCTGCCCGGTTTTTGGACAAAGCGAAGTAAACTCCGGCGCAATATGTTTAACAGTGTAATCTCTGTCGGGATATTGATTTTCAAAAGTTTCTAATAAACTTAGTTTGTTGTTCACAATTTTTAGTTTGGATGTCATGATTCCTCTTTTCTCTTAGTGTTAGATAGATTCCCGCCTGCGCGGGAATGACAAATGTAAAATCTATAAATACTTTGGTCTAACTTTATACTTAATTGGATCTTCAAATCCAGCTTGTTGAAAACCACGTAAACGTAATGCACAACTATCGCAAACTCCGCAAGATTCATCTTCATTTTGATAACAGCTCCAAGTTAAATGCAGCGGCGCATCAAGTTCAATCCCTTTTTTAACAATTTCTGCTTTAGATAAGTTTATAATCGGGGTTACAATTTTAATTTTTGTTTCGGGCTTTGTTCCAAGATCAATCATTTTTTCATAAGCTGAAAAAAAATCCGGTCTGCAATCGGGATAACCTGAAGAGTCCTCATAAACAGCACCGATATAAACCGTACTTGCATTTAAAACTTCAGCCCAGCTTACACACGCAGAAAGTATGTTTGCATTTCTAAAGGGAACATACGAAGATGGAATCTCTTTATTTTCTAAATCAGCTTTTGTTACTTGTATATTTTTATCTGTAAGAGATGAACCGCCGATTTTTGCAAGATGTGTGTAATCAATAATTAATCTTTTCTTCACTCTGTAATGATCTGCAATTTCATTAAAAGATTTTAATTCTCTATTTACAGTTCGCTGCCCATAATTAATATGAGCAAATGCAAGTTCGTAATCAAGATTTGCAATTGCGGCAGTAACGCAGCTATCCATTCCTCCGCTTAAAGCAATAACTGCAATATTTTTTTTGATTGAATTCATAATGAAGATTTAGTGATTGAAAATCTTGATCTCAAAATACAAAAAAAGGATTAAAAGATTTATGAGGTCACCTTACGCAATAATTGAAACCTCCAAGGTTTCAAATAAAATGTTTTGCTAAAATCACTATTTTAGAAGTAAGAATCTTAAAACCTTGGAGGTTTTTCTAACGCTTGCATAAGCTGAGTTATGAGGTTATTCTTAGCGATCTCTGCGAAAAACTTTGCGAACTTTGCGAGAAATTGCAGCAGGATTTCACGCAAAGGGCGCAAAGTTGTAGATTTAAATCTTCCTTGTTAAGGATTCTATTATAAGAACGATTCCTATAGTTAAACTAACCGAGGCAGAAATAAAAAATGGAAATTGAGAGCCAAACTTATCCCACAGAACGCCTGTAAAAAAAGAGCCAAACATAATTGCAAAACTTGATAGCATTGTTAGTAATCCAATCGCTGATCCGCGCTGCTCGTCTGGAATCATATCCGAAATCCAGGCTTTAGAAATACCTTCTGTTGATGCAGCATATATTCCATAAAATGCAAATAATATCCAGATAAAGTTTATGCTATCAACAAAAGCAAAACCAAAATAAACTGCGGAGAATACTATCAATCCGAATGAAAATACTTTTTGTTTACCAAGTTTGTCTGCAATTCCGCCAAGTGGATAAGAAGCTGCGGCATAAATGAGATTGTAAAATACATATCCAAAAATTGCTAACGAGCCGGAGTTAGAAATATCTTTTGATTTTAAGATTAGAAAAACATCACTGCTGTTAACTAAAGAAAATAATGTTATGAGCAGTAGAATTTTTTTGTATTCCTTAGGTGCGGATTTCCAAAACTCCAAATAATTTTTTTTATTTTTAATTTTTGCAGAATTTTGTTTGTCCTTAATAAGAAAGGTAAAGAAAACCGCAATTACAGAAGGAACAAACGCGATAAGAAATATTAGCTGAAAATTGTTCGGGTAAAAATTTAAAAGTATAAGTGCGATAACTGGACCAATTGCTGCGCCAAGTGTATCCATTGCACGATGAAATCCAAAAACTGCACCTGAATTACCATCGCTGTAACTTGCAAGTAGCGCATCGCGTGGAGCAGTTCTTATTCCTTTTCCAATTCTATCAGAAACTCGTGAGATTAAAACCGTTGGAATGTTTTGAAAAATTCCTGGTAAAGGTTTTGCGAGTGCAGAAATTCCATAACCCAAAACAACAAAGATAGATCGTTTACCAACTTTGTCTGAAAGATTTCCAAAATATCCTTTTAACAATCCGGCAGTAACTTCAGCAATTCCTTCAATAACGCCCACAACAGCCATTGATGAGCCTAAAACAGTTGTCAGGAAAATTGGAGTTACGGGGTAAAGCATTTCGCTGGCAATGTCTGTAAACAAACTTACCATACCAAGAATAAAAACTTGTTTGGATATTTTTGATTTCATTAGTCTAAAAATAGATTTTAATAAATTTAAATCAGATAGTCATTTCGACAGAAGGGAGAAATCTGGATTTTATAATTAAGCGGATTTCTCACTCGAAGACTCGTTCGAAATGACCTTCCTAGTTTGTAACAAACCCCAAAAGTAGTGTATATGAATTGTTTAACCTTTTATTCTTCTTTAATTTTACGAAGAAATTTTATTAAACCTTAGAGGACACAATGCGTAAAACTGTTATTGCCGGTAACTGGAAAATGAACAACGATTTAAAAGAATCAGAAAAACTTATCGTTGAGTTAAAAAATCTTTTACAAAATGAAAAACCAAATTGCGATGTAATTGTTTGCCCGCCATTTACTTCGTTATCTGAAGCATCAAAACTTTTAAAGGGAAGCCAGATAAAACTCGGTGCACAAAATATGCACTTTGAAGAGAATGGTGCTTTTACCGGAGAAGTTTCTGCATCAATGTTAAAATCTGTTGGGTGTGAATATGTAATCCTTGGTCACTCGGAACGCAGAAATATTTTTGGTGAAAGTGATGAAATGATAAATAAAAAAATCAAAAAAGCTTTGGCTGCCGGATTGAATCCAATCTTTTGCGTGGGCGAACTTCTTGAAGAAAGAGAAAGCGGAACAACAAACGATGTTGTTAAAAGACAAATTTTAAAAGGGTTAGACGGAATATCTGCCGAAGAAATGAAAAATATTATTGTTGCTTATGAGCCAGTTTGGGCAATCGGAACGGGAAAAACTGCAACTCCCGTACAGGCACAAGAAGTACACGAGTTTATTCGTGATTTGATTGAGATTGATTACTCATTAGAAATCGCAAATGATGTTACAATCCAATACGGCGGTAGCGTAAAACCTGATAACGCAAAAGAACTTCTTTCACAAAAAGATATTGATGGTGCATTGGTTGGTGGTGCTTGTCTAAAAGCTGATTCGTTTATGGGAATTATAAAAGGCGCATAATATTTTATTTTCTTTTCAAAAGCCCGATTATTGGTTTAAATCGGGCTTTCATTTCATTGCAATCCCTTCGATTTGAGGTTATATTTGTATCTTATTTTTTCAGGAGTTTTGTAGCAAAGAATGATTTCCCTCAAAAATTTACTATACAATCTGTTTATAGCCGCAATAGTTTTCTCTCAGACAATTTCTTCACAGGTTATTTTCAGAGATCTCCCTAACTATAAAATAAATACGTCTGACCAACTTTTTTTTGATATTACTGATACTCGTGATGTAATATCTCTTAACGGAAACTGGAAAGTTTATCCATCTGATGATGAGAAAAAAGAAAAAGTTAGCGTTCGCATTCCTTCCATCTTTGAAGGAAAAGGCGAGTTTGTTTTTGAAAAAAATTTTCCGCTAACCAATGATCAATTAAACAATCATAAAATCTCTCTGAACTTTTTTGGATTAAACTACTCCGCAGATATTTCTGTTAACAAAGTAATTATCTATCGTCACCCGGGTGGAGAATTTCCGTTTACAGTTTCACTACCACGCGACATTTTAAGATCTGATAAAGACAATATCATTTCTGTAAAACTTTCTTATGAACTCGATTCTCAAAATACGATTCCCCTTAAGCAAAGATTTTTATTTCCCCAGAACTTCGGCGGAATAATTCGTGATGTTTATCTTCATCTGACTCCCAACGTTAGCATTTCAGATTTGAATTATAAAACTGAGGTTGATCTGAAATCAAACAAAGTTGTTATTTATCTCAGATCAATTATAGATAATAAAGAATTTAAAAAGATAAATGATACACTTGGCACACAAACAAATTTTAAACTTAAGGGGCAAATATTTTATCCTGATGGAAAAACAAGTTCATCATTAGAGGATAACAGCTTCACTCTCAGTCAAAATAAGCAGATTGAAATAAAAAGTAGTGTCTCAATTGGTTCTCCGGTATTATGGAGCCCAGATAATTCTGTGAGCTATATTGTAAGATTAGAGCTATGGCGCGGTGAGCAGTTGATTGACAGGCATGATCAAAGTGTGGCACTTTTCATATTAGAATCATTGCAGAATAATTTTTCATTAAATGGAAAAGATTTTAATCTTTATGGGGTTACATATTCACCATCATTTTATCAATTCGGCACTCTTTCATCTTATGATAGGATGGAGAGTGATTTAGAAAAAATTAAACAAGCTGGATTTAATTCGGTTAGATTTTCAAAATCACTGCCTAATCCATACTATTTAAGGTTATGTGAGCAAATTGGTCTTTTAGCTTTTGTTGAATTGCCAATTGCAAATCTTCCGGAAGGACTTGCCGGTTCCCAGAATTTTGTAGTACGAAGTAAGAATTATCTTTCAAGTTTGTTAAAAGCATATGAAAATTTTTCTGCTCTTGGTGCAATTGGATTTGGTTCCTCGTATCTATTAAACTCTGATGAACATCGTGCTTTGCTAACCGAGCTTTCAACTCAAGTTAAAAAGAACAGAAACATTTTAACTTATGCATCGTTTTTTGATTTTGATTATCAGCAAATAGAAAACCTTGATTTATACGGAATAGAGTTTTTAAATCAAGCTCCTGCAGAAAAACAAAATGAAGTTACTATGCTTGCTGAATCAATTGGTAAAGGTAAATTGTTTATCGGAGAAGCCACATACAATGTAAACATTGGGCAAACAGATGGTTATGTAAATAAGTTTTCTTACGAAGCGCAAGCAAAATTTTTTGATGATATGTTCAGCTTTTATGAGAGTAACAATTTTGCAGGATTTTTTGCAAACACCATGTATGATTTGCGTGGCGATTATCCTTCCATAATCAGCGGTTATAAGGATGAAAATATTTATAACATCGGATTGGTAAGCGAGGAAAGAACCCAGGAAAGACTTGCATATAAAGTTCTCTCTGCAAGAATGAAAAACACTGAAAAAGTAACAATACCAATTGGCAGCGATAAAGACGACGCACCAATGATTTTTATTATTACAGGATTAATTCTAGCATTGTTGATGGGCGTGTTGGTTAACTCCGGAAGAAAATTCAGGGAAGATGCTTCGCGTGCATTACTTCGTCCATATAATTTTTTTGCAGATGTTCGTGATCAAAGAATAATATCAGCATATCATTCACTTTTTCTCGCATTGATAGTTGCATTAGTTAGCTCACTGATCTTTGCAAATCTTTTTTACTACATTAAAAACAATGTGCTGATTGAAAAAATATTTTTAGCTTTTGGAAGTCCCGGTTTAATATCAGGAATAGGCTATCTCGCATGGAATCCAGTTAAAGCTTTAATATGGCTATTTGTTTTAGCAATCATAATTATGATTCTCCTAACCATAATTATAACTGTCTGTTCATTCTTTGTCAGGACTAAAGTTTATCTATCAAGTGTTTTCTTTACTGTAGTTTGGGCGCTGCTTCCGGTTGTACTTTTAATCCCGGTTGGAATTGTTCTTTACCGATTATTAAATGCCGGTGTTGGAAATATTTATGTGTACATTTTTCTTGCAGTATTTATGATCTGGATTCTTTATAGACTTTTAAAAGGTATCTCTGTAATCTTTGATGTTAATGCTGGCGGAGTATATTTCTATGGGCTGATGTCAATACTGATTTTGAAAATAATATTCTTGCTTTATTATGAAGTAAACAATTCTGTTTTTCAGTATCTAAAACTTGCGCTTAAACAATTTAATATTTTTGGATAGCACAATTTGTATTTATCTAAGTTAGAAATACTTGGCTTCAAATCCTTTGCACAAAAGACCCAGATTAATTTTAATCAGGGTATAACTTCAATCGTTGGACCCAATGGATGCGGAAAGACAAATGTAGTTGATGCACTTCGCTGGTGTCTTGGTGAACAGAAAAGCGGCGTTCTTAGAAGTGATAAAATGGAAAATGTTATCTTCAACGGAACTGCTCAGCGCAAACCAATGGGAATGGCAGAAGTATCGCTTACTATTGAAAACAATAAAGGTGTCCTGCCTACAGAATACACGGACGTTACCATTACGAGAAGAATATTCCGTTCCGGCGAAAGTGAATATCTGTTAAACAAAAACATTTGTCGTTTAAAAGATATTACAAATCTTTTTATGGATACTGGAATTGGTGCAAATGCTTACTCGGTTATAGAACTAAAAATGGTTGAAACAATTCTGAGCAATAAAGCTGAAGAACGCCGCACAATGTTTGAAGAAGCCGCAGGCGTTAATAAATATAAACTTAGAAGAAGACTGGCGCTAAGAAAACTTGATGAGGTTAAATCTGATCTAACCCGTGTTAATGATATTGTTTCTGAGGTAGAGAAAAAAGTTGCTTCGCTTGAGAGACAGGCAAAACGTGCTGATAAGTACAATGTACTAACCTCACAATTAAGAGAATTAGAGATTGATCTTTCAGAGCGGGAACTTGCATTGTTTTTGTTAAGGATTAATGAATCGAAACTAAGCAAGGATGAAAATTTTAAAAAGAAAATTCAATTTGAATCTGATATCTCAAAGCTTGAAGATGAAATTAAAGCTGCACGTGAAAAGCTTGTTGAAATTGAAAATGAACTGAAGGATAAGCGAAACGAAATAACACTTCAAACAGAAAAGATTTATAGTGTTCAGAATTCTTTATCTCTTAATAATGAAAGAAAAAATTCACTTTTCCGCAACAAAGAAAGAGATACAACAGAACTTGAAGAATTAAGTATGCAATTTGATGAAGCTAAAAATATATCTGGAAAGGGAGCTGCTTCTTTGTTGGATTATTCAGAACAAATTGCACAAAAAGAACATGAAAAAATAAATATTGAGCATAAGGTTAACTCACAAATAGAAATTCTTGAGCAGAAAAAAAATAATCTTAAAGAGCAATCAGAGATCCTTCTTGAAAAGTTTAAAGAGATCACCGGCAGAGAAAATGAGCTGCGCAATACGATTGCAATTCTTGAATCCAAACAAATCAATATCAAAAAACTAAATGAAAAAATTCAGACACTTACAAATAATATTGCAAAGACAGTCGGATTTATTGAAGAACTTGGTAACGATAGAGATGAAATTAAGAAAAAGATTGCCGATGCTGAATCACTTTACCTAAGTAAGCAAAATGAAAAAGAAAAATTTGAACACGAATTAAATAAGTTAAAAGAAAAAGAACTTGAACAGCGCAGCCTTATTAAATCTATAAAAGATAAAGTTACTTTTATACAAAATCTAATAGATAATCTTGAAGGCGTATCCAAAGGCGCAAAAGCACTTTTGGATAATAAAGACTGGGCAAAAAACGGAAGCACAATTCTTGCACACATCGGTGATTCTGATGAAAAGTTTAGATTTGCTGTTGAAGCCGCACTAAAAAATAATCTTAACAATGTGCTTGTTGAATCTCTAGAAGATCTTAAACGTGGAATTGAATATTTAAATCTAAATGATATTGGCAAAGCTTCATTTTACTTCCCTCATTTTGAAGAATTTAACAGCGAAGGATTGCTAACTAAAATTCAAAACTTTATTGAAAAGAGAAAAGCAAAAAAACTTGAACAAGAAAGTGGATTTGTTTGCTGGGCAAGCAGTAGCATACAAACAGAGACAAAGTGGAAACCATTTTTTGAAAAGATTCTAAAAAATATTTGTGTCGTTAGCGATCTTGAAAAAGCTTTTAATCTTTACTCAAAATACGGCAGTTTTAGTTTTGCAACTTTAAATGGGGATTTTGTTTCTAAAGATGGTGTTATTGAAGCCGGTTCTGTTCCGCGATTAGATGATTCTTTGTTCGGAAGAAAGCAATTACTCGAAAACTTAAGTGCTGAATTTCCAAAACATGAAAAGAGTTTACTAGAAACTCAAACCGAAATAACAAATAAAGAAAATCTTCTTTCCAGTATTGATCTAAAAATTTTATCAGAGCAAGGCAGACTTTTGGTTAATGATCTTGCAAATGTTGAAAAACAAATTGCTCAGTTTGAATTTGAAAAGAAAAAAGCTGATGATGAGATTGAAAAAATTCAACACGAAATTAAAGAGCATGCTGCGGAATCAAATTTATTTGATAACAAGAAAATAAAACTTGAATCTTTACTTAATACAGAAATTGCCCTTCGTGATTCAGAGGAGAGAAAAAAACAAACGCTTGATGAAGAATATTCTGAGATTGAAAAAAATTATAATAACATTCGTGCTCAGAGAAATGAAATAAATTTAAGTATTGAAAGATTAGTCGGTGAAAAGCGTAACACCGAAAATGCAATTAAGCGTGCAGAAGAATCAATTGTTACAATAAGTAATTCCATTACAAAAAGAAAAGAAGATGTTGAAGCTGCCGAAACAGAGATTAATCAAATTGATGAACATCTTGTTACTCAGGAACAAAATTTTAATGAATTGGAAGAAACGAGAAAAATTTTAAATAGTCAATTAGATGAAATTGAGACCCGTCATGCAGCCCTAAGAAACGATGTTAATGATAAAGAAAATAATTTAAAGTCACTCCGTAAAGAACGAGAAGTTGTTTCGGATATTATTCATCAAATGGATATCACGATTAAAGAACTTGATATCAAAAGTGCAAACCTTATCGATCATATTAAAGAAAATTATTCGCTGACACTTGAGAAAAAAGAATTTGATGATTTACAGTCATTCGATTTCAAACAAAGATCTGAAGAAGTGCTTGATATAAAAAGTAAAGTAAAAAATCTGGGACCAATAAATCTTGTTGCACACTCTGAGTATGAAGAAGAAAAGGAAAGATTGGATTTTCTTCACAAACAAAGAGATGATTTGGTTGAATCTGAAAGAGATGTTGTTAGAACAATCGAAGAAATTAATAATAAGGCACAAGCACAATTTTCTGAAACGTTTGAAAAAATACGTGGTCATTTTATAAAAATTTTCAGAACGCTTTTTAATCCCGGTGATGAAGCAGATTTGAAGATCGAAGAAAATGCTGATCCTCTTGAGGCAAAAATAGAAATTATTGCTAAACCCAAAGGTAAACGTCCAACATCAATCGAACTTTTATCCGGAGGAGAAAAAACCTTAACAGCAATCGCATTACTATTTGCAATATATCTGGTAAAACCGAGTCCGTTTTGTATTCTTGATGAAATTGATGCGCCTCTTGATGATGCAAACATAGATCGGTTTACAAGGATACTGGATGACTTTAGCAAAGACACACAGTTTATTGTTGTAACTCATAACAAGCGTACAATGGAAGCTGCAAACACACTTTATGGGGTTACGATGCAGGAAGAAGGCATATCAAAATTAGTGAGTGTTAGATTTAACGAAGATCTGGATTTTGTAAATAATTAATTTACTCTGTCTCCGTCATTCCGTCCCGAAAGCTTTCGAGGTCGGAATCTTCAATTATGATTAGTAGGTAAATGAACCTGAATCAATTCACTCTTGGCAGACAGGTTAACAAGGAAAATATTTAATAAAATTTTTGAAAATAAAATTATTACATATCAAATTAGTTCTTTTTATTACTGCAGGTATGCTGTT
This sequence comes from Ignavibacteriales bacterium, assembly GCA_038214015.1. Classification (GTDB taxonomy): domain Bacteria; phylum Bacteroidota; class Ignavibacteria; order Ignavibacteriales; family Ignavibacteriaceae; genus IGN3. Next base: position 15,283 of record JBBQSH010000054.1, read on the forward strand.
TCTGTTTAATAATTCTAATGCGCAATGGGTAAACGATCCATCTTCAAACACTAAACTTGTTATTGATCCTGTTGACCCCATTAACATTACGGCATTAAAGGATTTTGCCGGCGGTGCTTATGTTTTTTGGGAAGATAAAAAAGGAAGTCCTGAAAGCGATATTCACTTTATCCATTTTGATAAAAACGGTGATGTAAGTTTTAGAGCTGATGGCAAGGCTGTTTCAACTAGAGATGGGGCAAAAGAAAATCCGCATACCTTTGTTGATCCTTCTGGTAATTCAATTGTTCTTTGGAAAGGTTATGATAGAAAGAAAAATCCCGAATTATTTATTCAGAAATTAAGTAAAAACGGATTAAGACTCTGGCAAAATGAAGGAATTCAGCTTTCAGAAAGTAAAATTGAGAAAGTTGATTACTCTTTACGTGTTGATAAAAGAGGATATGCACATGTTGGTTATATTACAAAAAACACAACCTCAATAAATAAATTTTCTATCAGATTTAAAACACTAAGTCCTGCTGGAAAAATATTAAGTGATCCTTTAAAAGGAAATCTGTACAACTCTAACAATACTATTAGCGAAACAGAAATTATCCCAGATAATAAAGGCGGCTCATTTATTTTTTGGTTAGAAAATCAAAATCAAAAAACAATGCTGTTTGCACAATATGTAGATTCTACAGGCTCTAAAAAATGGGGCACAAAACCGTTAGTGATTTCAAAAATTAATAATAATGTTCTCAGTTATTCCGTTGGTGCACTTGGCAGCGGTATTTATACAGCAATTACATATCAGGGAACAAATAAAATTATTTATCAGAATCTAATATCTGACAAAGGAAAATTACTTTGGGGTAATGATGGCAAGCTTCTTACTTATCAAAAAGGCAGCCAGACAAATCCACAATTTGCTTTTGTTGATTCCAGCGTTGTGGTTAGCTGGACCAATGAGTTTGAAAAAGTTAAAGATGTTTTTATTCAAAGGTTTGATGTTGAAGGAAATCGTATGTGGGGAAATAATGGCAGAAGGATTATTAACATAAAAGGAAATCAGTTCGGTCAGCGTATAGTTTATGATCAGAAAAATGGAGTAGTGCTTGCGTGGATCGATAAACGTGAAAATAATTCTGATGCAAATCTATACATTCAAAAGGTTGATCTTAAAGGAAATTTTGTTTGGGATTCTTCCGGTGTGATGATCTCATCTTCAAAAAATATGGAGAAGAGTTATCTTAATCTTATTCCGGATGGTGATGGTGGTGCGGTTGCAGTATTTAAAGGCACCTCTAATAAACGCAACGATATTTATGGACAGAAGATTTTTAGCACCGGAACTTATGCATCACAAATACTCGGATTTACAGCGCAGGTTGTAGGAGATTCTGTAAAAATATTCTGGTATGCTGCAAATGAAAAGGAAGGAACGACTTATAGTGTTTATAGATCTGGAATAGAAAATCCTGAAGAAAACGATTGGAAAATTGCCGGCACTTTGAAGAAGAATAAAAAAACAGATACTAATTATTATGAGTTTTACGATTGGCCCGATATGAATGGTTCAATTTATTATCGAATTGCACAGAAACATGAGAGGACACAACCTCAGTATTCAGGTATAGAAAAAGTGGATTACTTTAGAGATTCAGAGTTAATAATTTTGGGACAAAATTCTCCCAATCCATTTTCAGATTCCACAACAATCAGTTTTTATATACCAGAAGAAGAGGAAGTAACATTTGAGATTTTTAACAGCAATATAGAAACGATAAAAAAAATTGAGGATGTTGAGTATCCGGCAGGGAAAAATGAAATTGTTTTTAATGCTGAAAATTTACCCGCAGGTATTTATTTCTATCGTCTAAAGCTTGGAAAATTTGTAGAAGTTAAAAAAATGGTTATCACTGAATGATGAAACGAACTATAAAAGTATTTGTAGATTTTGATGGAACGATTACCCTTGAAGATGTTGGTGAGGCGATCTTTAATAAATTTGGTGAAACCGAAAAAGTTAGAAAAATAATTGAAGATCTTTTAAGTGATAAAATTTCTTCTCGACAATGCTGGGATGATCTTTGTGATTCTGTTGATGCTGTTAACAAAGCAGAGCTGGATGAGTTTATAGATAAGTTTGATGTTGATCCAACTTTTATTCCCTTTGTAAAATTTTGCAAAGAAAATAAAATTGAAATGGTTGTTCTTAGTGATGGCTTTGATTATTACATAGATAGACTTTTTAATAAAGTAGGTTTAGCCGGATTAAAATATTATTCAAATAAACTTTTTGTGAATGAAAAAGGAATACTTAAAGCAGAGTATCCTTACTTTGATGTTGATTCGCCAACGTCAGCAAATTGTAAGAAGAATCATATTATAAATCACAGCAGTGATGATGATTATACTGTTTACATAGGTGATGGAAACTCTGATAAAGACGCAGCGCAGTATTGTGATTTTATATTTGCAAAAGATGGATTAGCGAGATTTTGTTCGATGGAAAGGATTAGCTTTTATCCATTTGAAAATTTTACTGAAGTGCAAAATAAATTAACAGAGTTGATCCTTAGGAAAAATTTAAGAAAACGACATCAAGCCCAATTAAAAAGAAAATCAGCCTATATGGCGGAGTAAAAATGAACGACATAGCAACCAAAATATTTAAGTACAGAAGCTATACTCCAATTCCTTTTGTAATTCTCATGCTGATATTTGAAAATGCAACTATCACAAGCTTAGTGGTTGGACTTGTAATTGCAGTTGCGGGTGAGCTAATTCGGCTTTGGGGTGTTAGCTGGGCTGGAAGTGAAACGCGTACAACCGGAGGTGTTGGTGGTACTTATTTAGTCATCAGCGGTCCATTTGCTCATGTGCGCAATCCGCTTTACGTTGGAAATATTTTAATGTATCTGGGTCTCGGAATTATGTCTATGTCGTTGTTTCCTTATTTACAGATCGTTGCGATATTATTTTTCATAATGCAATATCAATTTATCGTAAAGGAAGAAGAAGAATTTCTTATAAAAAAATTCGGGACTGATTACCAAAAATTTTTACAAAATGTGCCAAGGTTTTTCCCAAGAGTAACAGAATATAAAGATGCATCACTTCCACAACCTAATTATAGTTTAACTGCCGGACTGAAATCCGAAACCAGAACGCTTCAGGCTTTTGGTATTGTAGCATTGTTAATTGTTATTAAATGGTATTTAAGTTCAAATAATATTTTGTGATGAATAGTAAAAATGTTTTGATTATTGCAGGTGAAGTTTCTGGTGATTTACACGGAGCGTCTTTAATACGCGAGTTAAAAAAGTTAGATGGTTCTTTGAAAATATTTGGTATCGGTGGTGATAAAATGCAAGCCGAGGGAATGGAATTGATTTATCACATAGATAAAATGGCTTTTCTTGGATTTGTTGAAGTGATAAAACATTTACCGTTTATTAAAAAAGTACAGCGCGATATTATTGATGAAGTTAAGAAAAGAAAAGTTAGGGAAGTTGTTCTTATAGATTATCCAGGGTTCAATCTAAACTTAGCCAGGAAACTAAAGCAACTTGAACTTGAACTCATATATTACATAACCCCTCAAGTTTGGGCTTGGGGAAAAGGCAGAGTAAATAAGATTAAAGAACTCTTTACCAAAGTTTTAGTTGTCTTTCCGTTTGAAGAAAAATTCTTTAAATCAAAAAATGTTAAAGCTGAGTTTGTCGGTCATCCATTGATTCAGGAAATAAAAGGATACGACTTTATTTCACGCAATCTTTTGAATGATAAATTTGATTTGGATCCTGCAAAAGAAATTTTGTTGATTTTACCAGGAAGCAGAAAACAGGAAGTTAAAAGTATTTTTCCTGAAGCAATAAAAGCTGCACATAAATTATCTGAAGAATTTAATTTGCAGATTGTTGTTGCCTGTTCAAGCAGTATTGATGAGAAAGTTTTTTATGGATTAACAGATCAAAAAAACTTTAAAGTTATTAAAGATCATACTTATGATTTGCTAAAACATTCAAAGTTTGGAATTGTAAAATCAGGAACATCAACCCTTGAAGCAGGATTGATGGAATTACCTATGGTAATTATTTATAAAACAAGTTTGCTTACTTATAAAATTGGTAAATCTCTTGTTAAGATTAAAAACATTGGAATGGCAAACATTGTATTGGATGAACAAGTTGTACCAGAGTTAATACAGAATGATGCTAATGCAGAAAACATTTACGTTACAGCTAAAAACTTATTATCGAAGAATGAACTGTTGAATCAAACAAAATTAAAGTTAAGAAGAATTAAAGAAGTTCTAGGAGATAAAAACGCTCCTGAAAATGCGGCAAAAATTATTTATTCATTGTTGAATGAACACAAAGCAAGTTAAACAAGATACATTAAGGTTTCTTGGCAGTTTTTTATTATCGCACAGCCTTGATGCTTTGTGCAAAACTTTGCGTGTTAGTTATAAAAACAAAAAAGTGATTGATGATCTTAAAAAGAAAAAACAAAATTATGTTTTAGCTTTCTGGCACGGCACAATGCTTTTGCCATGGTTCTTACATAGAAATGATGGCTTTGCAGCGCTGACAAGCAAAAGCAAAGATGGTGATTTACTGGCAAAACAGTTAAAACATTGGAAGTACAAAGTTGTTAGAGGCTCAAGCAGTAAAGCTGGCGATGTTGCACTTGGTATTATGGTTGATCATGCAAAAAATGGATACTCAATCGCAATTACTCCAGATGGACCCCGTGGACCTGAATATAAGTTTAAAGCTGGTGCTGTCATAACTGCAAAAAAAAGCGGAGTCCCTATTGTGCTAATGGGAATTGGAATTAAATCTAAAAAGA
>JBBQSH010000055.1:0-19971 GCA_038214015.1 Ignavibacteriales bacterium
GTGTCCCTGTTTTTAATACAGTTGCAGAAGCTGTAAACATTCAGAAAGCGAATACATCAGTAATATTTGTTCCACCGGCATTTGCTGCGGATGCAATTTTAGAAGCTGCAGGTGCGGAAATAAAATATATCATCTGCATCACTGAAGGAATTCCAACCAAAGACATGTTGAAAGTGTATAATTCTATTAAAGGTAAAGACATTGTTTTAGTTGGCCCTAATTGTCCCGGAGTAATTTCTCCTGGAATTGCAAAAGTTGGAATTATGCCTGGCTTCATTCACCAGAAAGGGAAAATCGGAGTTGTATCCCGCTCCGGCACATTAACATACGAAGCGGTAAAACAATTATCAGATGTAAATCTCGGTCAATCAACTTGCGTTGGCATCGGCGGCGATCCGATTATTGGTTCAAGATTTATTGATATCATAAAAATGTTTAATGATGATCCAGATACAGATGGAATTGTAATGATTGGTGAAATTGGAGGTAGTGCTGAAGAAGAGGCTGCTGATTTTATTAAAAAAAATGTTACGAAACCCGTAGTTGGATTTATTGCCGGAAGAACCGCACCTCCCGGAAGAAGAATGGGTCACGCCGGCGCAATAATTTCGGGGGGAAAAGGAACGGCCGTTGAGAAAATGGCAGCAATGAAAAAAGCTGGAATTCAAGTTGTTGAAAGTCCTGCTGAAATTGGTATAACAATGTTAAAGGCAATTGAAAAGTTAAAGACTAAAAAACCTGTAGTTAGAAAAAATACAGCAATAAAAAAGGTAACAAAGACTGTTAATCTCGTTAAGGTTGAAAAATCAAAATCAAAGAAAAAAGCAGAGAAGAAAAAAGAAGAAAAAGCAAAAAAACATAAAAAATCTGATAAGAAAAAAAGTAAAAAGAAATAGGAGTTCTACTTGAGTAACAAAACATTAGCCATAATCAAACCTGATGCGGTAAACGATAATCATATTGGAGAAATTATTTTACTGATATGTAAAGCTGGATTTAAAATTAAAGCATTAAAGATGATTAAACTTTCCGAAGATGCTGCTAAGGCATTTTATGAAATTCACCAAGAAAAACCATTTTATGGTGAGTTAGTTGAGTATATGACTTCAGGTCCTTGCGTTCCGATCGCACTTGAAAAAGAAAACGCTGTTGAAGACTACAGAAAATTAATTGGTGCAACTGATCCTGCAAAAGCTGCAGAAGGTACAGTTAGAAAACTTTATGCAAAAAGTGTTCAGTTCAACGCTGTTCATGGTTCAGATTCAGATGAAAATGCTGCAAAAGAAATTGCTTTCTTTTTTGGAAATAAAGAATTGATCGAAAATTATCCAGATAGTCTGATATAATGTCATTTCGAATCCGAATTTATTCGGGTGAGAAATCTGTATGTGAACAGACTTCTCCCGTTGGTCGAAGTGACATCGTTAAATTTGGAACAACCTCATTGGAGGTTGTTTTTTTATGAAAGGAAACCTAGATGAAATTAAGATACAACTTCAGTTTAATGACTATCATTTTACTTTTTCTTTTTTCATTAAAACTAAATGCTCAAATAATTAACGGAGCAGATTTACTTTTTTCTGAAAACTTAAATCTTATCTCTGGAAAAAATGTTGGTGTTGTTTGTAATCATACTTCCCTTCTTTCCGACGGAACTCATTTAGTGGATGCTTTAATTGAACAAAAAGATGTTACAGTAAAAGCAATCTTTACACCAGAACACGGATTTAAAGGTAGTGCTGAAGCTGGTGAGCATATTGAGTACAAAAAGGATCTATATATAGATGTACCGATAATTTCACTTTACGGTAAAGACAGAAAACCATCTAAGGAAATCCTTAAAGATGTTGATGTTTTGATTTTTGATATTCAGGATGTTGGTGCAAGATTTTATACTTACATTTCAACAATGTATTATGTTTTGGAATCTGCCGGAGAAAATAATATTCCTGTAATCATTCTTGATCGACCTAATCCTATTGGTGGTAGTTATGTTGATGGTCCCCTACTGGATATAAAGTATCAATCTTTTGTAGGGATTGCACAGATTCCTATTACACACGGAATGACCGTTGGTGAACTTGCAAAATATTTCGTTGGAGAGAAATTAATATCAACCTGGAAAAATGTTTCTTTAAATGTTATCCAATGCAAAAACTGGAAGCGAGAAATTCCAACTCAGTTTTATGTAAAATGGAATTCGCCATCTCCAAATATTAATTCGCTTGAAACTGCACTTGTGTATCCGGGTACTTGTTTAATTGAAGGAACGAATATTTCTGAAGGACGAGGTACAAGGTTTCCATTTTTACAAATCGGTGCTCCATTTTTTAATTCCGAAGATATAATTGAGAAATTAAATCTATTAAAAGTTGAAGGTGCTGAGATTCAACCTGTTACTTTCATTCCAGAAGACATTGAGGGTATGGCAACAAATCCAAAGTTTGAAGGTAAAACTTGTTACGGAATTAAAATTAAAATTACGGACCCGAATAAATTTGAATCAGTAAAATTCGGTGTAAAACTGTTGTTTGTTCTAACTAAATTATATGGCAGCAAAATTAAGTTTAATGAGTCATCATTTGATCGACTTGCCGGCTCAGATATGCTAAGGCAGCAATTGAAAAATCAACTGCTACCTGATAAAATTTTTGCTGCGTGGCAAAAAGATCTAACAAAGTTCAATAAGAAAATAAATCAATACTTACTTTATTAAGAGGAAAAAATGTTAAAATACTTATTAGTGCTAATCGCATTCAGTTTTATTATGATTAGCTGCGGTGATAAAAATAATGAACCAGAAAAAACGTTAACCGATAAGGAGAAATATTCTTTTGATTCTACTGATTTGAAAACTGAAGGACTTGATAATTCAGGTAAACCTTTTATAATGGAATATAAGTTTAAGAAAGGTGACAAAGTTGTTTATCGTCTTACAACGATTTCAAATAATAATCAGACAATTATTATGGATACCACCATATCAAGTGGAGTAAATCAGAAAATAATTTATCTGCTTGATCTTATTGTAAAAGAAGTGGATGAGGATGGATCAACTGAAGCTGAAATCAAAATAAATTCACTTAAGCTTGAAGCATCTGCCAATGGACAAACATTTAATTTTGAAGCCGGTAAAGATGTGGATTCGGTAAAGACACAACAGTTTGCTGAATTTCAAGCCCTATATAATAATCCATTTAGTGTTCGATTCAATAAGAAGGGTGATATTTTAGAGGTTTTTAAAGCTGATAAAATATCCAATAAATTTCTCGAGCTTAAAGGAGCATCAGATACGATATCTGTTAATGATAGAAATTTAATTCGACAGGATCTTATTAATGGGGTTCTTACACCATTAATAACTCAAGTAATTAGAAAAGTTTCTGACAAAGAAGTTTATACAGACTCAACCTGGCAGATTCAACAAGCGCCAATTCCTTTAATGGTTTATCAAATTAATTATACAAACACTTATAAAGTAGAAAGTGTTGAAAAATTAGATGACAACCGAGTTGCTGTGATTGATGCAGGTATCGACTTTAAATACACAGGCGAATCAAAAGTTAATCAGGGGAATGTATCATACTCTTTCCAAAAACCAATTTCCACAGCAGAAGGCAAGCTTTATTTTGATGTTGATAGAGGTATACAAATAAAATCACGTACAAAAACCAGGTTAGAAATATCTTACACTATGGAAGCGAACACACCGCAAGGTAAGCAAAAAGGTTCAAGACGAGATATTATAACTAACACAAATATTTTAGAATTACTTTAAGTAATCGGGAAAGTTCACTCGTAAATGAATAAAAATATTTTTGTTAGATATTTAGTTTTATTTTCAATACTTCTAATTTCTTGTTCGGATGATGATTCTGTAACTCCAACTCAGAACAGTAACAGTACTATTACCGGACAGTTGAAATTTCTTGATGATACTCCAGCAGCAAATGCGCGCATTGAATTAAGCAGCAATACTTCAGGCAGATATGTTTATAACACTTGTGATATTTTGGGAAATTTTTTCTTTGATTCGCTTTACAAAGATAATTACACTTTAACATTTAGAAGTACAAGTTATGATATTTATACTAGTTATGTTTCTGTAAGTGTTGATGAGGATCAGAACATTGTTCAGGATGTTTACATAAGATATAATATGCTTGATGATTTTGTTACGAAGATAATTAGTGACAGTGTGTTTTTAATTAAGATGCATCCTGATGGAGCAAAAATTGGAAATAACTATAATCTCATAAACAACTTAAGCGGTTACTATCGATCAGGCGGTTCAAATTCAATATCCTTGAGTGCAAATATATATCTGGTACCCGAAGGTGTTAATTGGAATGATCCCGCCATCGACTTAACTCCAACATATATTCAATCCAACTTTCAATTTCTTTTTTCTGTTGATGAGGAACCGGTTGTAAATGAGAGACACGAAATCAAAATCTCAGATACTAATAATATCCAATCTATGTTTTCAAACCCATCAAATGGATTCGCCTTCGTTTTAAACGATACTACAGCACACGAAATTAAAATACCTTGTGTTGATTTTAGCAATAATGATTTTGGTCTGAAAATTATTTATAAATGATTGGGATAAATTTTTAATCCGGTTTGAACAAAACCGGATTAAATAAATTATAATAACTATTCTCTAACCATTGTTACTACAACTTTAATTCCCTCAACTCGAATTACTTTAATTTTTGCATCTTTATCGATGTATTCAGAATCAGCAACAACATCTATTCGCCTTCCATCTATTACTGCTGTTCCTCCAGGACGAAGCGTCGTAAATGCGATACCCAATTTTCCAATCAATTCTTTTTCAGATGGAAAGGAAACAAAACCCTGCTCAGCTTTTTCTGATTCTGCTAAAACAAGTTTATTAAATGCAGTTGATTTAGGTAAATACTTAACGAGGAAGAACATTCCTAATAATGCAAAAAGCATTGAGCCGGAGAGTTGTATAATTGCAATCGATACCGATCGCATATCTATAAATGGATCGCTTCCAAGGAGTGATAGGAATATTGATGCAAAGATCAGGACAATGCCTGATATACCAGCTACTCCAAACCCGGGAATAATAAAAATCTCTGCTAACAAAAGTCCCAATCCAATTATAAAAAGTAAAATCTCTAAAAGTGAGGCAAGTTGAAGAATATATGACGAACCGAAAAATAATGTAAGTGCGATTAAACCTGTCGTTCCAGCAACGCCCCAGCCTGGAGTTTTTATCTCAGCCATTAATCCAAAAAATCCGATCATAATAAGAATGGATGAGATTATTGGATTATTTAAAAACTTTACAACATCCTCTGCCCAGTTGGATGTAATCGAAACTTCCGCAGCATTCTTCAAATCAAACGCACTTAAAAGTTCATTAAAACTTGTAAGAACTGTATCTGCTATTAAATATTTATGTGCTTCTTCGGCGGTGAGTGTAATTAACTTTGTGCTATCCACTAAACCCTCAACTACAACTCTTTCATCAACCATACCTTCTGCAATATCCATTCTTCTGCCATTTCTTTCTGCGGTAGAACGCATTTCGGAACGCATATAAGATTGATATTTTTCACCAACTTTCTGTCCTGTCTGATCAACAACAGTTGCGGCACCGATTGAACTTCCGGGCACCATTACAATTTTATTGCAGGATAATGCTATTAATGCGCCTGCAGATATTGCACGGTTATTTATAAAAGCTATAGTTAAAATTTTGCTTGATAGAATTGCATCTTTGATTTGAGTTGCAGCATCAACTCTGCCGCCAAAGGTATTGATCTTAAAGACTATTGCGTCAGCATTATTCTGTTCTGCTTCAGAAATTACACGAGAAACATATGGCGCTAATCCTAAATCGATTTCGCTATCAATATATGCAACGTACACAGTTTTTTGTTGTGCAAATGTTGTAAGTGCTAGAAGAATAAAGATAAGAAATTTCATTTTATCATCTCATATTAGATTTTTCAAAAGAATTGAATAATTCTTAGTTGAAAATAATGAAAATCAGATTGAGCGGAAAGTACAATGAAAGAGTTCCAATTATTGAAGAATTATATGCCCAAGCTTATCACGCTTAGTTGTTAAGTACTTTTCATTGCTTTTATTTGGTGGGATTTCAATTGGAATACGTTCGACTATTTCTAATCCGTATCCATTTAAGCCCACTACTTTTTTAGGATTGTTTGTAAGCAGGTTTATTTTTTTTATACCAAGGTTCAGCAAAATCTGTGCGCCAATACCGTAATCCCTCAAATCGGCTTTAAAGCCAAGCTCTTCGTTTGCTTCGACGGTATCTCTGCCTTCATCCTGCAGATGATAAGCTTTAATTTTATTTTCAAGTCCAATGCCCCTTCCCTCCTGCCGCATATAAACCAAAGCACCTGAACCATTTTGTTCAATCAAATCAAGAGCGTGATTTAACTGATCATGACAATCACATCTTAATGAATGAAAAACATCTCCTGTTAAACATTCTGAATGCATTCTTACTAGAAATGGTTTTTCAGGATCAGGTTCACCTTTAACTAATGCAACTTGTTTTTTCTTATCTAATAGGTTTTTATAAAGATGAAGTCTAAACTTTCCGTGATTAGTTGGAAAATCTATATCAGAAATTTTTTCAATTAGATTTTCATTTTTTATTCTATATTTAATTAATTCCTGAACAGTTACAATTTTAAGATTAAACTTTTTAGCAATCTCGATAAGTTCAGGTACTCGAGCCATTTCACCATTTTCTTTTAGAATCTCACACAAAACTCCCGCTGGATTTAAGTTTGCAAGTTTACAAAGATCAACCGCAGCTTCTGTGTGTCCGGCGCGCCTTAAAACACCTTCTTCAAAAGCGCGTAATGGAAAAATATGTCCCGGTTTTGCAAAATCAATAGAAGTAGATTTTGGATCGATAAGCTTTTTAATTGTGTGTGCACGATCAGCAGCAGAGATTCCAGTAGTTGTACCTTCAATTGCATCAATTGTAATAGTAAACTGAGTTCCGTGTAAAGCCGAATTTGATTCAACCATTAGCGGAAGATTAAGTTCATCCAAGCGTTTACCATTTAAGGCAACGCACAGCATTCCTCTGCCGTGCGTAACCATAAAGTTTACTATATCGGGAGTTACATATTCAGCAGCACAAATAAAGTCGCCTTCATTTTCGCGGTCCTCATCATCAACAACGATAATAACTTTACCGTTTTTTATTTCTTCGATTGCTTCTTCAACACAGCAAAACATAGATTTATCTTATAGATTTATTTTATTACACCGCCAATTGCAGAACGATCGACTTTTATTTTAACATTTGGAGCTATTTCAATAAGAACTGTTTTATCTTCAATTCCTACAATAGTTGCATGAACGCCGCCTGAAGTGACAATCTTATCGCCTTTTTCAATATTAGAAAGAAGTTTTTCTCTTTCCTTCGCACGTTTCTGCTGCGGTCTGATAATCATAAAATAAAATATTGCGAAGATTGCACCGAACATTATCAAAGTGCTAATTAAACTTCCGCCGCCATCGCCGCCTTGTGGTGCCATTGCTATTAATATATCCAATTTATTTCTCCTTTAGTTTTAATTTAGTTCTTTATTGATATCTCATTTACAATTTTATTTTTCCATCTAAAAAAATCACCATCAACAATATGCCTACGAGCCTGCGTTACCAATTCAAGATAAAAATACAAATTATGAATCGAAGCAAGCTCAAGAGCCAATATTTCTTCTGCAATAAAAAGATGTCTTAAATAAGCTCGAGTATAGTTTCTGCAAGTATAACAATTACACTTTTCATCCAACGTCTTAAAATCATCCTTATACTTTGCATTACGCATAGAAAGAGTTCCATTCCAGGTAAACACATTTGCATTGCGAGCATTACGAGTCGGCATAACACAATCAAACATATCCACACCTCGTGCTATTGATTCCAAAATATTTTCTGGTTTCCCAACTCCCATTAAATATCTAGGTCTGTCATCGGGCATTAAATCTGTAGTAAAATCAACAAGTTCATACATTTGTTCCATCGGTTCACCAACTGCAAGTCCACCAATGGCATAGCTATCAAAATCTAATTTCAACAAATCGTTAGCAGATTTTTCTCTCAGATCTTTATAGATGCTTCCCTGGATTATTCCAAACAGAAATTGTTTATGACCATAAAGTGATTCAGAATTTTCAAAAGCTTCTTTATTTAATTTTGCCCAGTTACTAGTAAGCTGCACAGAATTTTTTGCATAATCATAATCACAAGGATAAGGAGCACACTCATCAAGTACCATCATAATATCTGAACCGATACTCCGCTGTATTCCGATCACTTTTTCAGGAGTAAAAAAATGTTTTGATCCATCTAAATGAGATCTAAATTCAACTCCATCTGATTTAAGTTTTCGCAGTTCTGATAAACTAAAAACCTGGTAACCGCCGCTATCTGTTAAAATAGGTTTTTGCCAATTCATAAACTTGTGCAATCCACCAGCCGCTTCAAGTATTTCTGTTCCCGGTCTCAAGTACAAATGATAAGTATTTGAAAGAACTATTTGTGCTTTAATTTCATCAGCAAGATAGCTTTGATTTACAGCTTTTACTGTGCCCTGAGTACCAACAGGCATAAAAATCGGAGTTTCAACTTTTCCGTGATCAGTTTCGAACCAACCAGCACGCGCTTTACAATCCGTGTCTTTTGAATCAATATTAAGCTTTAACAATGCGCCTTTTACTCAAATTTTTGTGAGGCAAATTTAACCTAAAATAATGTTTATCCCAATTAAGATTTTGTCAGATTGGTTAGAGAAATTTACTTTTTTCTTCTTTTGTTGGGATTCTGCAAACATCTTTTTTGCCAAAAAACTTATAACGATTCCTGGCAACTAAATCATATACAAAATCAGTTAGGGTTTGAGGTAAAAATCTAAGTGGGGCAAAAATTTTTGGCCAGCCGTTTAACTGTTTTGCAATTTCAAATGCCGCAGACGATTTTTTATAAACATTGTTTTGGGAGATAAAAATAAACGAATCAAAATCATCTTTTGGGAGTTCGAATTTATCCAGAAGCTCTCTTCCCTTTTCTGATTGAAGTGCAGCAAACTTAAAGATGTTTTGTTTGTCATGATCTAAAATAAAATTAACCCAGTAATTACAAAAGTTGCAGACACCATCGAACAAAATAATTTTGGAATCTAAACTATTCGGAAGGTTCATCAGATATTAGAGTGAGTTTAACCATATCAATTCTAACCTGATCAGCGCGAATAATCAGAAAAAGATAATTATCAATTTTAAGGGTTTCATTTGGCTTTGGTATATGACCAATTTTATCAATAATAAAACCTGCAATCGTTTCATAACCGCCTACAGGAATATTTAATTTATACTTTTCATTTATATGATCAATTTCTACTTTACCGCTTATAATGAAAGAGTCTTTAGAAATTTTTCTACAGACAACTTCTTCAACATCATATTCATCATTTATATCGCCGAAAAGCTCTTCGATAATATCTTCCATCGTAACGATTCCCGCAGTTCCACCAAATTCATCTACTACAACAGCGATAGAATCGTTGTTGGTTAGAAACTCATTTAATATTTCTAAACTTTTTTTCGTTTCAGGATAGAACTGAGTTTCTCGAATAATATCTCTAATTTGTTTTGGATTGCTGAACAAATCCTTTGCAAGAATAAAACCTTTTATGTTGTCAAGATCATCTTCATAAACAATTAATTTGGAATAACCGGATTCAATAAAAATATCAACTGCATTTGATACAGAATCATTGATGGATATACCTGTAATATCCGTTCGGGGACGCATTGCCTCATATACTTTTTGCTCACTGAAATCAAATACTTTTGAAATGAAGGAACTTTCTTCATTCTTTACATCCCCTGAAGAATGAACTTCATCAACAAGTATTTTCATATCTTCTTTATCAAAAAGGTGAGCAATATTTTCAGCAGAACCTTTCTTGCGTTCTGTAAGCATTTTGGATAGATGAGTAGTAAGTTTTATAAATGGATAAAGTATGATTGATAGAATTCTTAAAGGAATTGACGTAATCAAAATAAAAGAATCTGCACTTTCTCTTGCTATATATTTTGGAATTAGCTCTCCAAAAATTAAAGTGATGATAGAAACAAAAAATAGAATCTTATAGTTTGTCCATCCAAATTCACTTGTTAAAACTAATGTAGTCAGCGATGCAAATGCAATGTTTACAATATTATTTCCAATAAGTAGCGTAGAATAAAAACTTTGCGGCTGTTTAATAAAATGAAATGCCGATTGAGCAGCTATATTTTTCTTTCTGGCTCTTACTTCAATTTTTAATTTATTGGAAACTATAAAAGCCATTTCAGTGCCGGAAAAGTATGCACTGAAGAAAAGTAAAACGATTAATATTATAAAATCCTGAAACATCAATAAGCTCTTGTTAAAACTATATCGTTTACATTTTTTTCGATAATCACATCATTAAAATTAAATATCAACGTAACATTCACTTTTTCTAAAGATTGGATACTATCATTTAACTTTATTCCTGGCCGAGTATAAAAGCTATAACTGATCTTTTGAATATCTTGCTCAATTTGTTTTTCGGTTGTAAAGTTTTCATTGTTTAGATCATATAACAATGAACTATCAGAATAGACTTTTATACTTTTTAGTTTAACAGAACAATCTGTGGTGTCCGAACATTCATATTTTCCGATAATATGAAATGATCCGGGACCCCCGGGCATCATATTTAACCATGATTCTACATCAATAATCCTTATTTGCTCAGCAAACTTATTGGATTGATCTTGTGAAGTTGTACATGAAATCAATATCAAAATAAAAAAGAAAGATCTAGTAATAAATTTTAATCGTGACATAATTACTTTAAAATATTTTATAGACAATTAGAACTGTTGTTGCAACATAAAATATGACTGTTAATATCATCGGAAGATCAGTCAACATTATTTGAGTAGTATTCTCCCCTTTCTGATTAAGATATTCCAGATACATAAATCTAAAAATTCCGAAAACAACAAATGGAGTTGTATAGATGAGATTCTCCGTACCAAATACAGAAACGGTTCTTTGCGAAACTGTATAAAGAGCATAGCAGATAATTACTCCTGCTGCCGCCACTGTTGCCATTTGATTAGTAAAAGTTAATGAATATTCAGCAAGAACTTTTCTTGTTGGAGTTTTTTCTAATTCCGTTACCTGTTCAAGTTCAGAGTGTCTTTTCATTACACCAAGGAATAATGAGATGAACATTGTCGTTAGAACTAACCAGCTTGAAACAGGAACATTAATAATTGCAGCACCAGCTAACACACGGATTGTAAATCCTGCAGCAATACTAAAAACGTCAAGAATAACTATATGCTTAAAGTAAACCGAGTAAATAATATTCAATAGAATAAAACTTGCAAGAAAGTAAATAAATTCGATTGGGGTAATAAAAGAGAGTGCAATTAAAAACAGAAAAATTACTATTGAAGTTATCCATGCCGCTTTATTAGATATTTTTCCTGATGGCAGTGGTCTAAATTTCTTTTTCGGATGCACCGCGTCCGCTTTAGTATCAATTATATCATTAATAATGTAAATAAAACTTGAGGCCAGACAAAAAATTATAAATGCTTTTAGAGTGGTTAGAAAGTAATCAGCTTCAAAAAGATGAAGCGAAAACATAAGTGGAACAAAAACAAAAAGATTTTTTATCCACTGCGGAACACGCAATAATTGAAAATAATTTTTAAACATTAGAAAACTGCTGTTTCTTCATAAGTTCCAAAAACTTCTTTTAGTTCACCAATCATTTCGCCGAGTGTAATATAATTTTGCGATGCTTTCAAAAATTCCGGCATAAGATTTCTTCCATCGACAGCTGCAGATTTAATTGAAGCTAAACTTTCCTCAACTGCATTTTGATTTCTACTTTGTCTTAATTCAGCCAATCTTTTTACTTGCTGTTTTTGTACTTCAGGGGATACTGTTAAAATTGGAATATCAACTTTTTCATTTTCTTCAACAAATTCGTTAACACCAACAATAAACTTTTCTTTTCTCTCAACTTCTTTTTGATAACGATAAGCAGCATCAGCAATTTCTTTTTGGAAATACCCAGTTTCTATTGCGGCAACTACTCCACCTAGTGAATCAATCTGATCAAATATTGCATTTGCTTCTTTCTCCATTTTATCAGTCAGCGCTTCCACAAAATAACTTCCGCCCAGCGGATCAACTGAATTTATAACTCCAGTTTCATAAGCAATAAGCTGCTGAGTCCTTAAAGCTATTTTGACGGCCTTCTCACTTGGTAATGCAAGCGTCTCATCCATAGAATTTGTGTGAAGCGATTGTGTTCCGCCAAGCACTCCAGCTAAAGCCTGAAACGCAGTACGCACAATATTATTTTCCGGCTGCTGAGCTGTTAAAGTACATCCTGCAGTTTGAGTATGAAATCTTAACCACCAGGAACGAGGATTTTTTGCACCGTATTTTTCTTTCATTCTTTTTGCATAAATTTTTCTGGCTGCTCTAAACTTGGCAATCTCTTCAAAAAAATCTAAGTGCGAATTAAAGAAGAAAGAAATTCGTGGAGCAAAATCATCAACATCCATTCCGCGTTCAATACAGGCTTCTATGTATGCAAATCCATCCGCAAGTGTATAAGCAAGTTCTTGCACTGAAGTTGAACCTGCCTCACGAATGTGATATCCACTAACAGAAACCGGATTCCATTGTGGTACTTCGTTTTTACAATACTCAATCATATCAACTATAATCCGCATTGAAGGAGTTGGTGGATAAATAAATTCTTTTTGTGCGATGTATTCTTTCAGGATATCATTTTGAAGTGTGCCGCGTAAATTTTTAAAATCAACTCCCTGCTTTTGAGCGACTGCAAGATAAAATGCAAAGATCATTGCGGCTGGAGAGTTGATTGTCATCGATGTAGAGACTTTATCCAATGGAATTTTATCAAAAAGAATTTCCATATCCTGCAGAGATGAAATTGCCACACCGCAAATTCCAACTTCACCGTCGCTAATCGGGGCATCAGCATCCCAACCCATTAAAGTAGGAAGATCAAAAGCAACTGATAAACCTGTTTGACCATGATTTAATAAATAATGAAATCTCTCGTTGGTATCTTCTGGTGAACCGAAACCTGCAAATTGTCTCATTGTCCAGATTTTACCACGATATCCATTTGGATGAATGCCACGAGTGTAAGGATACTCACCTGGAAAGCCAATCTCGCTCAGATAATTAATATTTTCGATATCATCGGGTCCATATAAAACATTTATATTCTGTCCGCTAACGGTTGTAAACTTCATTCCATTTGTTTTAGCAGATTTAGCTTTTTCATCATAGCTTTTTCTTTGCTTTAGATATTCTAAATCAGACATACATTTCCTTTTATTGGTTAAGTAAAATTGATTCCTAAATATAAACTAAGTTCTTCCAAATCTTCTATCAAATTCTTCCAAAGAAATTTTTATCACAATCGGTCTTCCGTGTGGACAAACATAAGGCATTGAAGTTGCAAATAATTGATCTATTAATAATCTCATTTCCTTTTCAGCCAACTTGTCGCCTGCTTTAATTGCAGCTTTACAGGAATATGATTTTGCAATATTATCTTTTTCTTCCAACTGTTTTTCAGTTTGGTTATTCAGATATTCTGAGACAAACTCTCTCAAGATTTTTTCTTCAGATCCACTTTTAATATCATCAGGAACACCTTCTATCAGGACATAACTCTTGGGCAAGTATTTTAATTTGAATCCAATTTTTGTAACCATCAAATCAAGTTCTTTCAATATCTCGTAACTTGCAACATCAAACTGAATTTTAATTGGGAAAAGCAGCTGCTGCGTAAATGGCATATTTGCCTCGAGGCGTGATAAAACTTTCTCATACAAAATTCTTTCGTGTGCAACATGCTGATCTATGATCATAAGTCCGCTTTTAATCTGAGATAAAATATATTTGTTATGAAGTTGAATTAAAAAAGTTGTCTCAATTTCATTTGAGGCTGAGTGCTCAATCTGCTTATCGAATTTGTTTTCAACTAAATCATAACTTGAACCTGAACTTGAACTCGGCAATATATTTTTTGTTAATGAACTAAAAACCAAATCAATATCTTCATCGGTTACTGCGGTGCGCTCGCGTGGCTCTCTCTGAGTAAAATTTGGTCGGTCAGAAAAATCATTCTTCTTTAGTGAAGTAAACGGATTAAACGAAAGTTTTTCTCCCTGCGGAGTTTCATTTTCAAAAGACATTGTGGGAACTAAATCGTGACTGCTGATACTTTTGCGAACAACTGATAAAACAAAATTGTAAATATCTTTTTCATCATCAAACTTTACTTCAAGTTTTGAAGGATGAATATTAACATCAACTTTTTTAGGATCAATAGTTAGGAACAATATAAAGAAAGGATAATCACCTTTCTCCAAAATATTTTCAAACGCGGTAAATACAGCGTGATTTATATTTTTATTGATTACAAATCGTTTGTTGAGAAATAAATACTGCTCGCCTCTGCTTTTTTTAAAGATAGAAGGCTTGCCTATATAACCATTTAATGAAAGGTAATCGGTCTCCTGTGTTACAGGAATTAATGCTTCCATCATGTTATCAGCAAAAACCTGCTCGATTCTTTCTTCGAGAGTTGCAATTGTATAATCAAAAACTAGATTCTCAGAATTATAAAACTTAAAAGCTATTTCAGGATGAGCCAGAGCAATTCGATTAAATGTATCAATAATATGTTTTAACTCTGTACTATCGGTTTTTAAGAATTTTCTTCTTGCGGGGATGTTATAGAAAATATTTTTAACTGCGACACATGTCCCTTTTGAAGCTGATATTTTTTCTGTAATGATTTCATTTTCGCTTTCAATTTTAAGTAAAGTACCGATTTCAGAATCTCTTGTTTCGGTTCTTATTTCAAGCTGGCAAACTGAAGCAATTGAGCTTAAAGCCTCTCCACGGAAGCCTAAAGTTTTTATTGACTCCAAATCCTCCATTGAAGAAATTTTGCTTGTAGCATGCTTGTGAATGCAAAGTAATGCTTCTTCTTCTGTCATCCCTGATCCATCATCACAAATCTGAATAAGCGACTTACCTGCTTGCTTAACGATCAATTCGATTGATGCTGCATTTGCATCAACAGCGTTTTCCAACAATTCTTTTACAACGGATTCAGGTCTTTGAACAACTTCTCCGGCAGCAATTTTACTAGCAAGACTATCGGGTAATATTTTTATTCTTGATGCCATTAACTCTTTCTTACGTATCTAAATATTTCAAACAATTCGTGATCTCTTATTTTTTCAATATTCCAATCATCATTATTTATTGAGGGGAATTTAACTTCGCCTTCAGCCTCAAACTTCATAAATGTAATTATCATTTCATCAACAAATAAAATTGCTTGTTTATAAATTTCTCCACCACCAATTATAAATATCTTTTCCGGTTCCAATGATTTACAATATTCAATTGCATTTTCAATCGATGATTTAATTATCACATCATCATTAGCAGTTTTATATGTTTTATTTTTACTTACTACAATGTTCAATCTGCCTTTCAGCGGCTTACCCAGAGTTTCAAAAGTTTTTCTTCCCATTATAATTGGAAAGCCAAACGTAGTGTTTTTAAAATGCTGAAACTCTTCCTTAACGTGCCAGGACATCTCTCCTTTTGCTTTTCCAATAACTCCATTTTTTGCAATTGCAACAATAATGCTGATTATCAAACTGCAACCTCAAATTTTATTTTATCATGATATTTATAATCAATCAATTCAAAATCTTCAAATGTTAGTTCATCAATTGGTTTTTTAGCGATATTAAGTTTGGGTAATGGCAATGGCTCTCTTAATAACTGAAGTTTCAAGCCATCAAGATGATCAAACTTCTCTAACTCCGAACCTTTTTCTGCATGATAAATATGTGCATCAACAATAGTATGGGCAAAAGAACCAAGTTTTAAATTTGTTTCCTGTGCAACTATCTGAGTTAACATTGAGTATGCGGCAAGGTTAAATGGGATTCCCAATGCAATATCACCAGAGCGCTGTGTTAGATGACAATTTAGTTTTCCATCATTAACATTAAAAGTAAAAGTGTAATGACAAGGAGGCAGTTTGCTAATTACAGCATTTGCAGGATGCCATGCTGAAATTACTAACCTTCTTGAGTTCGGATTATTTTTAATCTCATTAATCACCCATCCAACCTGATCAAAAGTTAAAGAGCCATTTTCTTCTTTTCGTACAAAAGGATTTTTTTCATCAACAAAAACTTCTCCTTCCAAATATGAATTAGCTTCCGGTACCGGAAATCTTCTCCAAAATCTACCGTAGGCAGTTTGCAGTCTTCCATTTTCATCCGCCCAGGCATCCCAAATTTTTGTGTGTTGTCTTAAATTTCTAATGTGATTTTCACCTGATAGATACCAGAGAACTTCTTTCAACAATGATTTCCATTCAACCTTTTTTGTAGTTAAAAGTGGGAATCCTTTTTGTAAATCAACCTTATAAAAAGCACCGAAGTAAGAAATTGTATCTATACCCGTTCGTGATTTTTTATGCGTTCCTTCATCAATTACTAATTTAACCAGATCTAGATATTCTTTCATTCAAGTGATCCTGTAATTTCTTAAAATAGTTAATAATTTTCGTTGGAATTTACTAAAAAAAGATGAAGTGGTAAAAGCCTATTTATTGAGGTAATTCATAGCAATTTGAGTCGACTGAGCAATCCCAGCTCGATAGTTTTTTATTGATTCTTCTTTCGATTTGAATAAATCAATTAGATTAATTATAAAAACATTTTCAGGTAGTTTAAAATTTGGAGGAAGGTCGGTAGATCCATTCATTAAAAATATCGGGATGTTTCTTTCTGCAAATATTTTTAGAATTACTCCTGCACCTTTACCTTCAAAAGTTTGAAGATCAAAACTTCCCTCCCCAGTTATTACTGCATCAAGTTCATTTAGATTTACACTATTTAGAATATCATTCCTTATAAAATCCTCCGCTGGAATAATTTCCGCATTTAAAAAAATATTTAATCCCGAAGCTAAACCACCACCGGCTCCATTCAATTTATTTGGAATCTTTAAATATTTTTCATTCGATAAAATATCCAAAACATTTTTGATTCCTGCTTTAATTATTTTAAGGTCACTATCAGAGGCACCTTTTTGTTTACCGTAAATCTCAATCGCTCCGGGATCACCGATTAAATCAGTGTCAACATCTACAATACATTTAATTGAAAATGGAAGTTTTTTAATGCTATGTTCGATCTTATTGATAACCATGAAGTAAAGTGGATGCGGTTCAACTGGTTTTTGAAGTAAATCATAAAATTTTAATCCGAGTTTGGATAATGCTCCCAAACCGAAATCGATAGTTGCCGTACCGCCAATCCCGATCCAAACATTTTTGATTGAATACTTGTTTGATTTAACATCATTGCTAAGATTTAATAAAATTTCTCCGAGTATTTCAGTATTAAGCTTCACGGGGTTTTGATTAATTTTATTTACAACTTTAAGACCGAACAATGATGCTGACTCAATGTATGCACTTTTATTTTCTTCATCAATCAAAACAAAATAATCTCTCAGGATGTTGTTATTGTTGTCATAAAAATTATAATTAATTGTTTTTATGTTATATAAAGATTGGATAACTGTTAGTAAGCCGTCCCCACCATCAGAAAGTGGTTTAAGGATAGTATTTATTGAATTGTTTTGAGAAAGTGTACTATTAATTATGTCGGATATTTCAACTGAGTCCGCACATTCTTTAAAACTATTTGGAGCTATAAGAATATTCATTGGATTTTAACCAAGAATTGATCAACTTTTTCAGCAACTGCTGCAGCAGTTATACCACCTTCATTTGAGTAATCACATTTTTTGGGATCGATTGGACATTGAGTATCACAATAAGTTTGGGCAGGAAGAATTATCTCTGATTTGTTACCAAGCGGACCCCAGAGTTTTGGAGAACAAGCCGTTAGTGGACAGAAAAGAGAGACTGTTGGAACAGTTAATGCAGCACAAATATGCATCGGTCCCGTACTGTTTGATATTAATAAATCTAAAGAAGCAAGATTTATTATAGAATCACGTAATACATTCCCTTTATTAGGATAAAGCACATTATCAATATTATCAACCTCTTTTGGAACATTATTATCCATCACAGCTATTTTGTAATTGGGATTTTTATTCAACAAAGAGATTAGTTTTTTATACTCACTTTGATTTAAGTTTGGAGCAGAATTACCGGAAGAAATATTTATTCCAATAAGTTTTTGATTAATACTTAAATGTTTTTTCCTTAACGCATCAACTTTAACTTTTTCAATTTCCGTTAAATGGATCTCCGGGAACATGCTTTGAACTTGTATCCCAATTTTCCTGATCATATCTAAACAATAGTCTGCTTCATGCCTTAGTGGGATATATTTTTTTCTATCAACATATTTTGTAAAAGTTAAAAACTGATACAGCTTATGCCCCACTCCAACCCGATATTTTACTCCGGCAACAAAAAGTGCATAGTTCAATTTTTCGTTTGGAAGAACCATAAATGCATGAGATAATTTGAATTGTTTTATCTCTCTAACTAACTCCCAAAAACTTTTTTCAGTCTTGTCAGGTTTATCATAAGTAATTATTTCATCAACATTGGGGTTATTTAGATAAATATCTTTTGTGTAATGTTTAACTAAAACTGCCACAAAGCTATTTGGATATTTCTTTTTAATTTCTCGTGGAATCGGAGTTGATAGCACCACATCACCAATTCTATCAATCCTTGCAATAAGAAATCTCAACTGCTTCATAGATTATGATCCTCTATTCTTTTTTATTTCCATAATCTTTAGTTGAACCTGAAGTTTTGTGATCATATGCATATATGAAATGATAATTCCGTAAATGCCATCTAAAAATCCTTTACGAATAATAAAGTGGTGTAAGAAATAAAGAGGTGGACTAAATAATATCGTAAAAAGATTAACAGTTTTCCTGTCAGCTTTTTCATTCGCTTCAAGGGTTGAATAATTGTTTATTTTTTTAAATGCATCTTTAAGATTAGTATATGAATAATGTGAAAAACTATTTTTAAGTGTCGAAGCATTTCCATTAACAATAAACTTTTCATGAACCATTCGATCAGATAATTTGGTTTCTGATTTCTTAAATAATCTTAACTGCATATCATTTCCCCAGCCGCATCCACGAATTAGTTTTCCTACGAAGAAATTATCGCGCTTAATATAGTACCCATTATGCGCCGATAAATCAGTTTCAAGAATCTCTTTTGCCAGCGTTTCAGGTACTCGTTCATCTGCGTCCAGACTTAATATCCAAGCATTTTTTGCTAATGAGATAGCATAAGTTTTTTGAGAAGCATATCCTTCCCATTTATGAATAAAAACTTTATCAGTAAATTTTTTTGCTATTTCAACTGTATTGTCTGTACTTTCAGAATCCACAACAATTATTTCATCAGCCCATTTCACGCTATTTAGACATTCATTAATATTATTTTCTTCATTGCCTGTAATAATGACCGCAGATATTTTATTTTGTATGTGCATAAATTTTGTTTTTTCTATTGTTGCTTCAAATTTAATAAAATTAAGAGTAAAAGTATTTGAGTAAGAAACGAATCTGCTTGGTTACATCCGGTCATCCTCCGTTTGATGAGAGGATATTCTGGAAATTTGGAGCATCATTAAATGAAGCCGGATTTTCTGTCTCAATAATCTGCTCTACTCAAGAGATTAATGAAGTTGTTGATGAAATTAGCGTAACCGGATTTGATGGGGTTTCATTTCCGAAAAAGAATAAGATAGAAATATTTTACAGTTTGATAAATCAATTCAA